>JAFGWW010000034.1 GCA_016936955.1 Planctomycetota bacterium
GAGAGCATAGCTCTGGAAGAAGAGGGTGTCGTCAGAACGGTCTTCGTGCATACCGCGGGTTGTGCGGCCGCCACCAGTGGTTTCGTTATTCTGGAAGAGGGTGACGTAGACGTTCAGGAGATCCTTGTAGTGGTAGACACCTTCGACCTGGAAGTTGTTGAAGTTGGCGGTCGGAAGGTTGTTGGTGCCGATGGCATTGTGAGCATTGCTGGCGGTCTCACCGGTGTTGTCTTCGAAAGCGGTGAGCCAGTAGGCCCAACCGTCATTGAAGCTGGGGGTGATACCAACATACTTGTCCATGCCGTAATCGAGGCTCTTCTTACCGAAGACGACGTCGAAGTTCGAGCCACGGACCTTGTTCCACTGGAAGTAAACTTCCTGGAGGAGGTCGTCCTGGCCGGCAGCCTGATCCCACATATCATCAAGGTCAAGCTTGATGTAGAGGAAGGTGTCAGCGCTGGCGTTGATCTGGAAATCAAGATAAGCGCCGTGGCCGCTGTCGTAGGGAAGACCGGTACCGAAGTAGGTGCTGTCGACTTCGTCGTTGGCATCGGCGTTGGCGCCCATGTCGTCGCGACGGACGGCAACCACATCAACTTCGACGGTACCGCCGATCTTGATGCTGCCCTTCTTCTTCATGCTGGTGAGAGACGCAGCATCGCCACCGGCAGCCGGGGCCATGCGGGCGCTCTCGAGAGATGCAACCTTAGCTTTAAGGTCAGCCAGCTCGGACTTCATTTCGCCATTGGCGCTCGCAACACCAGCGACGAGAAATCCAGCAAGCACAAGTGCCATTACTTTACTTCTCATGTTACTCCCTTTCCTTAGTGTAAAATGCAGACCCTTTTTATGCGGGTCTAATCCCCTAATTAAAAACTTACAAACCTGATCTTGTACTACCCTTGAACCAATATATTCTTTTCAAACTGTTCAGATTCTCCCAAACCCGAGCAGTGAGTATTTCATTATCAATAATGGAAAAGTTCACGCAAGACTTTTTCCTTAAAAAAGCGCACAAATAAACATAAAGCCTTATTTGACAATACTTTATGCGCTGCTGTTTCGGGCATATATTACCCTTTTTTTATCCGCTTTCGGTTGGCTTTTACGCCTTTTATCCTCTGAAGCATGACGCAACCTCAAAGCATGAAAAGAGGCGGCTATCACTTTTATCCCTGTTTTTACAGGGTTTCTGCGCATCAAAGGCTGTTCGTGCCTCTACTATTACGTACCTAACAATTCCCCGGAAACTCATTCCTCTTTCAAAAAATTTTGCTCTATCCGGCATGCTTCGCCCTGCCAGGGCAATTGAAATTGCAGCTTCGGCACATTTTCACCGCCATCTATCCTTTATCCTTGCCCTCTGCGGGCTATCTATTAAAAAAGGTTGCAGGGTTATGTGAATATATAATGTAAATACCGATTGAAAGAGAGGTACGCATGAAGCTTGAGAAATACTCGATGGGCATTGGAGACCGTTTCGGCAAGGAAGGCCTGGCGCAGCTTTCGGCCATGATCAGGGCAAATGCCGAGGGAAAGCTCATTGTCCCTGTCTGGAATAAGTCAAACCGCGAGCATTCCATTATCCATACCCAGCCGAAAGACGCGCGCGTCGAGGCCGACAGTGCAGTAAAGCAGGGCGAATGGAGCGCGCCATATCACGTCGATGCGGACCATATTAACCTGAGCAATGTGGATGGCTTTATCGAGTGCAGCGACTTCTTCACCCTCGACGTAGCCGAGACCATCGGCGCCGAGCCCTCTGCCGAAGCTCTCGACGCTTTTATCGCCAAAGCCGGGAAATATGCTGGTTCACTCACAATTGACGGCATTGACGCAAAGCTTGAAATCACCGATGGGGCTATCCGCGAGATCGGCATGAAGTTTATCAGCCCCATCAAAACGGCGGGTGAGATTTACCGCCACGTTCTCGCTTCCAAGGGCGAGGGCAATTTCATTACCGAGGTCTCGGTCGACGAATCCGACCAGCCTCAGACCCCGGTGGAGATGCTTTTCATTCTCATGCTGATAGCGGATGAGGGGATCCCGGCCCAGACCATCGCCCCGAAATTCACCGGCCGCTTCAATAAGGGTGTGGACTATGTGGGTGATGTCGCGAAATTCGAGCAGGAGTTCCGTGAAGACATTGCCGTAATCCGCTTCGCGATCAAGGAATTCGGCCTGCCCGAGAACCTCAAGCTCAGCGTCCACTCCGGCAGCGACAAGTTCTCCATCTATAAAGCCATCAACAAGGCGATCACCGATTTCGACACCGGCCTCCATCTCAAGACCGCCGGCACCACCTGGCTTGAAGAACTGATCGGCCTTGCTGAGGCTGACGGCGAAGGCCTCGCCATCGCCAAGGAGATTTACGCAAAAGCATTCGGCCGCTTTGACGAACTCTGCAAGCCTTACGCCACAGTGATCGATATCGACCCCGGCAAGCTCCCCTCCCCCGAGGTGGTGAACGGCTGGACACCCGCGCAATATGCCAACGCCCTCAGGCACGACCAGACCTGCGCGGAATACAACCCCCACGTCCGCCAGCTTCTTCACGTGGGCTACAAGGTTGCCGCCGAATTGGGCGAGCGTTACCTCAACGCCCTCGATGCCTGCGCCGAATCAGTCCACCGCAACGTGACGGAAAACATCTACGCCCGCCACCTCCGCCCCGTCTTCTTCGGAGCGTGATTAAAATAATGCGCGGCGTATGAACAATTTAAATCCATGTATAAAGGGGAAGGCTTACGCGCTTCCCCCTTTTCTTTTACGTAATAAATTTAGTGTTTCACCAGCCTAGAAAGAGAATCCTTCTATCCCGTCTTCCATCCAGAACATCTTGGGGTGGGAATCTGTCGCGTTGATCTCGTGTATGTTCAGAGCTTTTACATGCCCGTCAAAGAAGAGGCTGTTGGCGCGGCTGTCGTGCAGGACATGGATACGCCCGCCATAAGGGATATCATAACCTTTGGGATGGAAATAAGACGATGGCCTCCACCATGAGTCTCCCGCGGAATTGCGTTGCGTTAGTGTGTCGGAGATGATGATGAGGGTGCCGGGTGATTTTACGCTGTCCAACCTGAAGGTATAGATATTTGGCCTCACGCCCGTTCCGTTGGGCTCGATATGCCTTACAAATTTCCACGAGTCCTTATGGGCCAGATACATTCCATAAGCAACCTCCGACATCCAGTTGCTGCGCCCGACCTTTTTGGAATAGCTGTCAAAGCGCGGGCCTTTGGGGCACATGAAGATCGGGCCTACCGGTAAATATTCGAGGCCGTCACCCGGAGTGGGATACCCGTCGCCGGAAGGGCCCTGGCGTCCGCTCAGAAAAGGAGCCCAGCCGACAAAACCGAAAGATGAACTCGCCGGAGCCCACCTCTCCACAATCTCACCGTTCCAGTCCCCGGCGTAGAGGGTATGGGCAAGGGCGATCTGCTTCTGGTTATTGGTGCATGCCACAGCTTTCGCTGCATCAATGGCCTTGCCCAGAGCGGGCAGGAGAAGCCCGGCCAGAATGGTAATAATAGCGATCACCACCAGAAGCTCCACCAGCGTGAATGCTTTACGGCGTGTAAGGCTTGTCATTATTCCTCCTATCCCATATTGGACAGGTACTGCAAGAACTTCTGGCCTTGCTTGACCGGAGATAATATAACATAAAATCGGTAACGTAGTCAAAAAATTTATATATCCTGCGGCAATCCTGATTCACTTATACATTATAATTCATCCCCGGCGCAGAGCAAATTCACACCATAATCGCTCCATTCATAAATTCATCGACTTCCTTTTGACATGACCTGTTTTCGGGGTATTATTTACCTAAAAGTTACCGACTTACGTTTATGTAATTATTATTCAGGAGAGTGGATGAACACTAAGCCGAATATCATATTTATCCTTGCCGACGACATGGGCTACGGCGACATGAGCCTTTTCAACGGGGGGTTGAGCCAGACTCCGGTTCTGGACTCGCTTACCGGGGAAGGGATTTGTCTGAGCCAGCATTACACCTCCTCGCCGGTCTGCAACCCTTCACGCGCGAGTTTCCTCACCGGCCGCTATCCGCACCGCACCGGCAGCATCGACACTTACGACCATCTCGGCGGCGAGCGGTTGTCTGTGAGGGAACGGACCATAGCCGACATGCTTCGTCACGATGGTTACGCTACCGGGCTTTTCGGCAAGTGGCATAACGGCACCATCGGCGACGAGTATCACCCCAACCGCCGCGGCTTTGACGACTTTTTCGGTTTCCGCGGAGGATGGCAGTATTATTTTGAGCCGCGCATCGAGCGTAACGGCTCACCCCTGCGTCCGGAAGGAAAATACCTTACCGACCTTCTCACCGACGAAGCGATCGGTTTTGTAAAACGCAACCGCACGAAACCCTTTTTCCTCCACCTCGCATACAACTGCCCCCACTTCCCCCTCGAAGCACCGGAAGAGGATATCCGTCCTTTCGCCGAGACGGGTATGTTCAACAAAAACGTGGCCACCCTTTACGGCATGATCCGTAACATGGACCGCAACATCGGCCGACTTCTGGAGACTCTTGAAAAAGAGGGGTTGAGTGACAACACAATCGTCATGTTCACCAGCGATAACGGCCCCGATTTCGGCGGCCACGGCGAAGGTTCTCTCGAACGTTTCAACTGCAACTTCCACGGCTCGAAAGGGCTCACCTACGAGGGCGGCATCCGCCTGCCCATGATCATGCGCTGGCCTTCCGGACTTCCTTCCGGCACCAGCGTCGATGCGATGGTCCACTTTACCGACTGGCTCCCCACCCTGCTCTCCATGGCGGGGGCAAAACTTCCTGAAGACAACCTCCCCGTAGACGGATGGGACATCCTTCCAGTCCTGCGCGGCGAGAGCGGCAAGGTCAACACCCGCCGCTTCTGGCAATTCAACCGTTACTATCCTTACGTCGGTTCCAACGCCGCCATGCGCGACGGCGATTGGAAACTCGTCCGGCCCCGAGCCCCGCAGACCCACCGCGAAGGCGACGGCGAGATGGATGTCAAACTCAAGAACGATCCGGACTGCCTCAAGGAAATAATGCAGATCGAGCCCCGTTCGGAATTCTCCTACGGCCCGCCTCTCCCGGCCGAGCTTTATAATCTGCGCGAAGACCCGGAAGAGACAAACAACCTCGCCGAAAAAGATCCCGTGCGCGTAAAGCGAATGCAGGGCGAATTGGAGAAATGGTTCGAGGAAGTGGAGGCCGACAGAAGGGAATGCCCCGACGCTGTCTTTAAATGATCTTGGTGGAAGAGTCAGCTCCTTCTCTCAAGAGCAGATGGCACTGTGCTTCTTCCTTCAAGGCGAAGCTGGCGTGGCGTGAGACCGGTGACGCTTTTGAATACCGAATAGAAATGGCTTACGCTGCTGAAGCCGCAGTCGAAAGCAATATCGAGTATCGAACGCCCGGTGGCTGTGAGCTGTTGCCGGGCGTAATTTATTCGCGCGCGGTTCACGATCTCCACCGGCGTGAGGTCGAGTTTCTGGCGGCATACCCGCGCCACATGCTCTGGGCTTCTCCCGCAGAGTTCGACAAAACCCGACGCGCCTGAAACGAAAA
>JAFGWW010000310.1 GCA_016936955.1 Planctomycetota bacterium
CATCATCCTCAAGGGCGAGGGCGACGCCGAGGCGGTCAAGTATTACCAGATCTTCAACCGCCAGCCCGAGCTCGCGAACTACGTCCGCAAACTCGACGCATTCAAGTCGATCATCAAGGAAAACTCGACCATCGTCCTCCCCTCCAACGAGGTCCCCATGGATATCCTCAAGGAGCAGCCCCCGAAGGTAAAGCCTGAAGCGGGCGTGGCGGGTAAGTAATTCGGCAAAAGACTCCAGAACGGAGAAGACATAATGACAGACGAGGCAAAAAACAACCTTCCCGACAATGGGCACGAACACTCTCACCCCAAAGGCGAGAAGTGCAGCCCTCAGTGCGCCTGCCACGGCGGGGCGGCACCCACGGAAGAGGATTACAGGATCATTGAAGAAGACGCCGCAACGCGCAGCCTCTCTCGCGCGCTTATGACCAGCTTCGCCCTTCTCAAGATCATCATGATCGTGATCGTCGCCTTTTTCGTAATCGATTGCGTAACTTTTATCGATCAGGGACAGGTGGGAATCAAGAAGCGCTTCGGCGCTTATGTCCGCGATGCGAAGACTGGGCGGGTAAAGCTTTATCAGGCGGGCGAGGCGGTCTTCGTCCTCCCCATGCCGCTTGAGGAACTCCAGACCATCCCCTACGGGCAGGACAGGTCGATCAAGCTTGAGAGCGAGTTCTGGCCCAAGGGCAATCCGGGCAGGAAAGCCCCCGGCGAAGACGACGAGCAACTCCAGCCCAAGAAGCAGCTCACGCCAGACGAGGACGGCTACAACCTCACCAGCGGCAGCGATATCTCGCGCGGAACGGTGAATATTATCCACTCGAGGTGGGAGATCCGCTACCGCATCTCCGATCCGGAGAAGTATGTCCTCGCAACCGCCAACACCCCCAAGCCTGAGATCAACTACAAGCTCATGCTCCGGCCACAGGACGGCGGCATCACCCAGGCCGACCTCAAGCCAGACGACTACCTAACCCCCGAGGACATCCTGCGCAGCATCGCCTGTAGCGTAATTGCCCGCAACATGGCCGGTGTCTCCGTGGACGACGCAATCAAGGGCAAGGAATCGTCCCGTCTGCTCGACAACATCAAGAGCGACCTCCAGTCCGAGATGTCGGCACAGGCTGATTATGGCATCGAAGTCCTCACCGTGCAGAATCTCGGCGCACCCGTTCCGGGCGAAACAAAAGCCTCTTTCGATGCGGTCAACAGCGCCCTCTCCGAACTCAAATCCAAGAAGGAGAAGGCCAAGGGCGACCGCGAGAAAGTCATGCAGGAGGCGAAGTCCAAGGCAGACAAAGTGGTGAACGACGCCCGCGTATACAAACAGCGTGTAATCGCCAAGGCCCGCGCCGACGCCGAATATGTCACCAGTATCCTTCTGGCATCCCCCTTCGTCGAGCAGAAGGACATCACAAACTGGAGCGCCCTAGCCAAGACCGTCATCTCCCTGAAAGGTAAGCTCGGTGACGCGATTCGCGCATCCATGTCAAAAAAATCCCTCGCCGCCGTCCAGTCGGTAGCGAAGACGGGTAACGCCTCAGATGAGATGAAGGGGCTTATCATCGAAGGGCTCCGCGCTGCGCAGATCAACGAAAGTCTCCACGCGGAAGAGAACATCAAAGGGATGAAGCTCAGGGCCGAAGCCATGGCCTATATCGCGCACGACACTGAGATGAAAAAACTTGGCGAGCCGGAAGGCATCTTCCTCAAAGAGGACGAGATGCTCAACCGCATGATTCTCGATGCGGTTCTCGCCGGTTCGCTAAAGCCGATGTCGAGCATATACGCCGATCCGGAAGACCTCGCCATATTCCTTGAGCAGAACCACATGAACACTATAAGCGAGGTGCTCGCGAAAGCGAAGCTCCATATCGTACAGCCGGGCCAGAAGAGCGTGCTCATAACCGGGCCGCGCCCGCCCGCGCCGAAACTCGACGATCAGAACAGATAAAGAAACCGTCCCGAGGGACAGCAATATACGGAGATAAGACATGAGCGCAACAACACCATTCGTCCAGCAGAACGAATCAGCCGCACAGGAAGCCGACCAGAAGGCGGTGGCGGCATGGCTCTTCGCCACGCTGGTTGGAGGCGCGCTGATCCTGAACTCGTACCTGTGGGATCTCTTTTTTGAAACTGCAAAGCAGGAGGACGCAGGTATCGTCTCGAGCCTCACCGCCCTCGTGGGCGCAATACTCCTGGCAAGCCCCCTCCTCTACCGCAGCGCACAGGAACTGATACGAGGCAAGCTGCATATGGGCGAACTCGCCTCGCTCGCGGTTCTCGCCTGCATGGCAACCGGTAAATATCAGGAGGCAGGACTTGTTGCATTCTTCCTCATGCTCGCCGACCTTCTTGAAAACCGTTCCGCCCTCGGCGCGCAGGCCGCGGTGGAACAGCTCATCCGCCTCACCCCGAACGAGGCGCACTTGATAGACAAACAAGGCGAACGTGACGTGCAGGTAAGCGCTCTCAGCATAGGCGACCGCATCCGCGTCCGCCCGGGCGAGAACGTCCCCGCCGACGGCGTAATCAAGACCGGCGAATCCACAATCAACCAGGCCAGCGTTACCGGCGAAAGCCTTCCCGTCGACAAACTCGTGGGCGACCACGTCTTCGCCGGCACCATCAACCTTACCGGCATGATAGAGGTCGAAGTCACCAACGTCGGCACCGACACCACCATCGGAAAGGTGCGCGACCTGATCCTCGACGCCGAGAAGACCAAGCTCCCTATCATGCGCCTTATCGACACCCACGTACAATGGTACACCCCGACGATCATAATGATCGCCGCCATTATCCTTTACTTCACCAAGAACGTGGACAACGCCATCACCGCGCTGGTCGTCGCCTGCCCCTGCGCCTTCGTCCTCGCAACGCCAACGGCGATGGTAGCCGGCCTCTCCTGCGCCGCACGTCTTGGCATCCTGATTAAAAACGTCTCGCACCTTGAGTCGGCCGGAAACATCAATGCCATCGTCTTCGACAAGACCGGCACCCTGACCACCGGCGAACTCGCTGTGACCAAACTCACCCCCGCCGCAGGAGTCGACGCGGCCGACCTGCTCTACACCGCCGCCACCGCCGACCGCCACTCAAACCACCCCGCGGCGCGCGCGCTGGTCAAGGTTGCGCGGGACGCGAAGGTGAAGATGGGTGAGCCGACGGAATTTACCGAACACGGCGGCAGGGGCGCATCGGCCAAGATCGAAGGCAGCCCCGTAATGGTCGGCCGTCGCACATGGCTCGAAGAAAAAGGCGTCAGCACCGAAGGGCTCGAAGACCCCGCAAAAAGCGAGAGCGAAGGCTACAGCACCTTGTACGTCGCCCTCGGCGGAAAATGCCTCGGCTGGATCGGCATGGTTGACCGCGCCCGCCCCGAAGCCCGCAACGCCACATCTGAACTGCACGACCTCGGCGTACGCAACCTGACCATGCTGACCGGCGACCGCTGGGGCGTGGCACGCAGGATCGGCGGCGAACTCGGCTGCACCGACGTGGTTGCCGAATGCCTTCCGGAGCAGAAACTCGAACTGGTTGAAGATATGAAAAAGCGCGGCCTGCGCGTTGCGGTGGTCGGCGACGGCGTCAACGACGCCCCCGCCCTCGCGGCTGGCGACCTCGGCGTGGCCATGGGCGCGGCGGGCAACGACGTTGCCATCCACTCCGCCTCAATCGCCCTCATGTCGGACGACCTGCGCAGGCTCCCCTTCCTCGTCCGCCTTAGCCGTAAGGTGCGCGGGGTGGTTCTGCAGAACCTGCTCTTCGGCGTATTCCTGGTCGTCTCCGGACTTATCGCTTCCGGCATGGGGTGGCTCTCCCCGGTTATTGCGGCCATCCTCCACAACGTCGGCAGCTTTATCGTAATCTTCAATTCGGCGCGCGTAGTCCGCTTCGGTGAGGAAATCGCCCCGCATCAGGGGTAGGGAGAATTCATATGGCAGGACAGCCGGTAATCCAGACTTATGAACTGACGAAGACCTATCACCACCCGTTTTTCAAATGGGTAGTGAAAGCTCGCGCCCTTACCGAACTGACGATGAACATAAACCAGGGCGAGGTCTACGGCCTTCTCGGCCCCAACGGCAGCGGCAAGAGCACGACTATCAAGCTTATCCTCGGCCTGATTTTTCCGAGCAAGGGACAGGTCTCGATCTTCGGCAAACATCCGAGTGACCTATCGATCAAAAGCCGCATCGGTTTTCTTCCTGAAGAAAGTTACCTCTACCGTTTTCTCGACGCCGAGGAGACTCTTGATTTCTACGCGCGGCTTTTCAATATTCCGGCCAGTGAACGGGAAAGGCGCATAGACTCCCTCCTCGACATGGTTGGCCTGCGCAACGAACGCAAGCGCCCGGTCTCCGAATTCTCCAAAGGCATGCAGCGCCGCATAGGCATCGCGCAGGCCCTTATCAACGACCCGGACCTGATCATCCTCGACGAGCCACGACCGGCCTCGACCCTCTCGGCACGAGAGAGATCAAGGATATCATTCTCCAGCTCAAGGCAAAGGGCAAGACCGTCCTGCTTTCAAGCCACCTGCTCGCCGACGTGGAAGACGTCTGCGACAGGATCTGCATCCTTTACGGCGGACGGGTACAGGCTGAAGGGCCGGTGCACGAGGTTCTCAGCCACGAGACCTACACCCAGATTACGGCCGAGATGGACGAGACAACCCTCAAGGAGGTAGTCGAACTTATCCGCAAACGGAACGGGAACGATTCCGAGATCAAGGTCGCGCCGCCCATGGAGAAGCTCGAATCATTCTTCCTGCGAGTGGTTAAAGAAGCGCAAACAAGGAGAATCGAAACCAGCGGCGTAAAAGAATCGACCGGCAAACTCGACTTCCTCACCGACAGTTCCGAAAGGGCGGAAGACTTTATCGAAAGGCTGGTAAAGCCGGAAGGGGCTGGCGTAGTTACCGAACCGCAGGCGGAGACGGTGCGCATAATCGAATCGGCCGACAC
>JAFGWW010000311.1 GCA_016936955.1 Planctomycetota bacterium
CGAACTCCACCCCAAGGAAGGCGTCGCAATAGACCCTGGCCCGCTCGTTCATCAATTCCGCCAGCTCGGGATGTATCTCCTTGAGCAGCACGCCTGATTCGTACAGCGAAGCGGCAAGGGATATGGTCATTACAACATGAGTAAGGTTCTCCGGAATCGTGGTGGTGCTCAAGGTCAGAGTGTTGTTGTCGTATTTCTTGTCCCACCAGTAATCTATGGAGCGCTTGAGAAACCTGCGGAACATGGGCGAATCGATTTTCGTGCAGGCGAAAGACCAGTCAAGAATATGAAAGCCGCTGTGCCGGGGGAAGTCGCATCCGCTGCGGTTGCGCTTGCGGTTGTGAAAAAGCAGGTTTGCATGGCGGTTGTAGGCCGGCGGGTTTTCAACATCAAGATAGTGTCCATCGAGACCGATGCAGAACCGCTCGACCGCACGGCTGTTAAAACTCCACAGCTTCTCCCACAACCAGACCGGAGCCTGCAGAAGATGATCGTGGGTAAGCATCGTGTGAACCCGTTCCAGATTATACCCGTTGCCGATGCGGTCTTCTTCGAGGTGCCAGAATGCATGCTCGCCCCAAGGGAAAAGCCCGGTCGGAGTATTGGTGCAGTGCAGCGACCAATACTGGAGATATCTGTCGGCAGCCTTCGCGAAACGCTCTTCGCCGGTGGCGGCGGAAAGATCGTACATCAGGCCGAGGACGCTGTGGTCGTGCATGAGGTTGGAGCCGGGGAAGGAGCGGTCGCAGTAGCGCTGGCCCGGGATGGCCTCAGGAAGATTGAACGGTATTTTTCCAGATTCAGGCTCGATGATGGATGGGAACAACCCATTGTACATCTCGGCGCATTCTGTAAGCCTGTCCAGAATCGAGTAGATCTTATTCAGAACGTCATCAGGATTCGTAGTCTGTGTCATGTCTATTTTCCCATGCTGCCAAAAACGGATTCAATCTCGTCATATGTCAGATAAGCGTTATCCAACCGTGCATAAGCGATGCGCGCCTCGGCCCCAAAATGAAACCTGTCCTGCCCGGGATTGGCGTAATAAGCGCCGATGGACAGAGGGTGGCTGCTTGGCGTGGTTGCACCCGCAGGAATCGTTTCGAGCACATTCCCTTCCTCGGGTGTCACGTTGCCGTGAATTGCGACGGGAGAGACAAGCGGGCCGGCTGGAGAAACTTCCCTGACATACAGAACCGGCTTGGCGTCGTCCTGCCAACTGGCGGCGATGAAGTACCAACTATCCTGCTTCCAGCGCATCACGATAGTCGACTCGGAGTAGATCCAGTCTTTCGTGTCGCCGTCGCCGTTCAGATCCTTGGTGGGAACAGAAAATCCGGGCCGTTTTATACCTTCGCAACGCCCGGCGATAAAACGCAGAACGCCGTCCTCCATCCAGAGGTTCAGGGCTCCGCAGCTTGATGAGGTACCAAAATTGGAGCCGCTGCCAAAGAGCCCGTGCCTGCCGCCGATCCAGTCGCTATGGGGGCTGACCACCAGCATGATGCAGCCGCCGGTATTCTTTTCCTTATTCCCGAAACCGGCAAAACCCATATATTCTTCGTAAAATCCTCTGATCTTCTTATCCTGCCGGTAACTGCGCAGACCATTGCGATACCAGTCACTCTTGCCGGACCCGCTTGCGCCCACGTCGACAAAACCGGTAGCGAGATATGCCTTCCACTGATCGCTGATGCCTGTCGCCCCGGCATTATAAGTTGTATCAGAGAGCAATTCCGCATGGGGCGAGGCTTTTTCCGGACAGCCCTCCATTTTAAGCAGGCGGGCGGGTTGGTCTTTCTGCTTCTCGTCAGCGGCTGGTATGTTCTGAGTCTCGTCAAACTTCAACTCCATAACCGTCGCCGCAACGGCAGGCGTGCTTGAAAGAAGAAGAGAAAAGCAAAAGACGGCGGCCGTCATTATTCCAAAGGTATCAGATCTGCCAATAAGCATAAAAACTCCTTTTGCGTGCTATTTATTGAGAATCAGATAAGGCCACTCGAAGGGTCTTTCCATAGCCGTCGCATTGGAAAGGTTAATCCGGTTCTGATCAAATGGCGAATCAATATCCTGTACGTCCACATACAAAGCGATGCGGGTTCCGCTCCTGTTGAACTCGCCGGGGCCGGTTTCCGGAAATCCGCTCAGCCTGCTCTTCTCGATTGCGATCTCCGCAACCCAACCGGTATCTGTGGACGTCACCGCCCATTCAACGCCGGAGCCATCGCCAGCTTTCGGATTTTCGGTTTTCTCGCCATAGTCGAATCGGTCCATGCTGAACTGGGGGATTCTGTCCAGCGAGGTCGGGGACACCTGAATCCGGTAATCATATAGGCAAGAGTTTCCCAACTGCAGCTGCCGCGAGGGCTTGGTTCCTATCCCGATGGTGACAGAGTCGCTGCCGTTGATTCTTTTTCCGGGAGGCCCGCAGATTATGCGGTCGTCCTTGACTGCAACGCCGATGTAAATCTTGTCGGCGCTCATGGTGACCACAGCTCTGGCCTCAAAGTCACCGGGCTTGACCGTCTTGCCGGCAGGAACATTCAGTTTTATTTCCATGGCACTGCCGTCCCAGTCGGACAGATCGGCGTCGATTTTTGCAGGTGATTTCGTGACGGTTAGGCTTGCCGGATTTTCGCGGGTGAACCAGCGGTAAGGATTGAGCGGCTTGTCAGGAGCAGAGGCCTGCTTCTCAAGCTCAGGGCTTACGCCTTTCACATATACCACATCCGCAGTTACGGTCAGGTCGAGTTTTCCCTTTAGGGTTGCCACTTTTTTCTCGACACCCATGATGTCAACCAGAGTGACCTCGTCGACCCCGGTATCAAGGGTAACCTTCTCCTTGCCGACCGGGGGCGCGATGCCGGTTCCGTCGCCGTTGTCCATCGTCCACAGCGCGACAGTGTATACCCCATTCTTCTCGAAAAGCATGGAGCCCACATTATGGCCGCACCAGAGGTCGCCAACAAAGCGGCCGCCGTCTATCATCCACGCGCAGGTTGCGTGGGCCATCAGAACCGGCTTCGGTTCCTGATTGAGGCGGAAGAAGCCGAACCAGTGTTCGCGGTCTTTTACATCCTGCTCCCGCTGCCCCGCAGTATGGGGAATCAGGGTTTTAATGCCTTCGGCGTAAAGCATAAGCGACTGGTGCGTGGTGCGCTGTGCCTGCACCTTCTCGGTCACGCCTTTCTGCGCCTTTACCGAAGAGGGCCAACCGTATTCGGTTACATAGAGCTCCTGCTCACCGCCACCTGACAGGCGGATCTCGTCGCGCGTATTGCGGAGTGCCGCGCGGGTGCGCCGTTCTGGCATGGGTGTAAAGCTGTAGGGGTGGAGGGCAAGCATGTCAAGCTTTACGGCTTTATACAACAGCTTGATATAACTGTAAGGGTCGGCGTTGGCGCCGATGATAGCATTCGGACGCTCTTCCCGAATTATGGGTACGATAATTTTGCACACCTCGGCGAATTCGTCTGGCGGAATCTTTGGCACCCACGGCTCGTTCCAGATCTCGAAGACGGTCTGCTCGGCGGGAATGCGCTTCAGTTCTTCGCGGAGATAGGCCTGATAGGGCTCCTTCAGCGGCACGGTGCTTCGGCCGTAATGGCTTCTCTTCTGAACGAATCCACGCTTGTCCAGTGGGCCGTAGCGTTTCTCATCATAGCATTCCTGGGGAAAGCCCCAGATTTTCATAATAACGTTCATCTCGTGTTTTGTGCAGAGGTCGACGGTGTCAAGATGGGCGCGCTGGCTCATATCGGCCCGCGTCCATTGCAGACCAAGGTCGACACAGGCGTCGACCAGTTCATTCTCATCCCAATCCACATCACGCCGCCACCACGCCTCTCCGAGATACCACATTTTCATCCCGAAGCGGTAACCGCCATCGCGGACCTCCTTGGCAGTGCGCTGTATCTTGTGCGCCACGCCAAAGCTGGCCACCTTGCTGCCGCCGTCTTTTTTGCCCTTCTCGTCTGCGACGGCGACACCCACCTTGATCTCGAAATATCCTGTGGGCAGCACGCCGAGATCAAATGTTACGGCCACAGCCTTACCAGCCTCGAAGGCGAGATCCATACTCTTTTTCTGAACAGTCTTCCCGAAATAATCGGTTACGGTGAAATCAGCTTTGCCATTCCCGGCAACCTTGCTCTTCAAGGTTCCCTTGATGGAGACGGGTTCATCGACCCAGAAAAGATTGCACGTTTTTTTTCTTTCGAGATTGATATCCATCCCGAATGCGGTTCTGCCGAGTCCCGGAGACAGACATAATAAGCCGCACAAAAACAGCATACACCAGATACCGGGAAAATATTTCCGCCTATTCACCATCCCATTCTCCTTGATCTCCTGCCCCGTGAACATTAAATTGCCTCAACATGAAAATGCAACAGATAGATGACTGCTCAATCCATCAGCATATGCAAAGATTTAGTATCTGTCATCGAAATAGTTAAGCGAAGTGACGCCGGAGCACTCTTCGAAGAGCGGGCCTATCCCGTTGCTTCTCGGCATCCCCGTATCCAGAACCCAAGTGCCAAGAGGCTCGTCTTTAATCCAGCGCGTGCTCCCGTCGATGAACAAGGCATTAAGACCGTCCTCGTGATTCCTCACGCCGCCGAGGTAATAATACTTATCAACAGTGATGCAGCGCGCCGAAGGACCGTTCAGTTTCAGATAGATACTCGAATTGATCCATCGCCAACCGTATGTGCATGCGCCGGAATAATCATTTGTGGTCGCAACCCTCTGCTCTCCTCCAGGACAGCACGGCAGGGTCAGGTCCGAGTAATATCCGGAGTTGTAGAGCACGGCAAGACCGTGGGCGAGGTTCGGGGCGTAAGGCCTGAAGTGATATGAGTGGGACTTGTTCCAGTTTGCTGTGACCGGGATTTTATCCGCATTGTCGTTGGCGTACTGAATAGTGAGGAGGCCGAATTGTTTCATGCGCGACATGCAGCTTGTGCGGATAGCAAGTTTGCGGGCTTGGCTGAGGGCGGGCATAAGCAGACTGGCAAGAATTGTTATTATCGCAATAACAACGAGAAGCTCCACAAGAGTGAAAGCCTTTTTCCCCATGGGCGTGCGCCTTTCGCGAAAGATGATCGCATGAGTCTGTAATCGATCCCTATACAATATATTACATCATCAATATTTAGTGAATAGCTGCGGTGCAGTATTATTTAACCAAAATGCATATTATTGACAGCATCCGTTAAAAGGGTATACTATTCGATAAATCATAAAGCGATGTAATGATGCACGGCGAATTTTCCGCGCAAGACAAGAAGGCCGGTTATGGCTGGAGAAATCATGAGCGAACGCTACCCGAACATCCTCTTTCTGATGAGCGACGAGCACCGCGCCGACATTGCGGGGTTCGCCGGTAATGAGATTGTCCGCACCCCGACCCTCGACTGGCTGGCCGAGACGGGGGTGGTTTTTGAAAATGCCTACACGCCAAGCCCTATCTGCGTTCCTGCCCGGCAGGCCATGGCCAGCGGAAAATACTGCCACTCCTGCGGCTGCTACCGTTACGGCGAAGACCTTCCGCCCTTCTCCATGACCTTCGCCAAAAGATTTTCGCAATACGCCTACTCCACCATCGCCTGCGGCAAGCTGCACCATCAGGGCCCGGAGCAGATGCAGGGCTGGCTCACCCGCGTGGGCGCCGACATCACCTGCGGCGAACGCTACGACGATATCGCGCCGGAGGCGCGCAAGCTTTACCCCAAGCCCCAGCAGAAATGGTCAGATACCAAGGAAATTCTCAGGGCCGGGGTCGGGAGCGGGCCCCATACGCAGGATCTAGACCGTTACGCGCTGGCCGGGGCAAAGATGGTGATCGACCATCATTTCTGCGACCCCTATTTCGACCGCAGCAAGCCGGGCTATCCCCTGTTCCTGAAGGTAAGCTTCAACCGCCCCCATTATCCATACCTGACCGACGAGGAGCGTTTCAAATATTACATGAACCGCGTACCGGTATATTCCGAAACCGAAACCTTTGACCACCCCTTCCTCAGCCAGCGCGAGGTTGTTCCCGGACGCGATGTGAGCGAACTCGACCTTCGCCGCGCCACAACCGCGTATTACGGCATGGTGGACGAGATTGACAACGATTACGGATCGGTACTCGAAAAGCTCCGCGCCATCGGCGAGGATCTTGACGACTGGATCATCGTCTACACCGCCGACCACGGCGAGATGCTGGGCGAGCACGGCATCTGGGAGAAACAGAAATTCTTCGAGGCCAGCGTCCGCATCCCGCTTATCATCCGCTGGCCAAAAGGCTTTGAAGGCGGAAGGCGGGTGCGGGAGAACGTGAACACTATCGATCTTTTCGCAACTCTCTGCGACCTCGCGGGCATTCCGGCTCCCGACGACCTTGACAGCCGCAGCCTTGTCCCCCTTCTCAAAGGCGACTCATCCGCGTGGGACAACGAAACCATGAGCCACTTC
>JAFGWW010000312.1 GCA_016936955.1 Planctomycetota bacterium
ATTAGGTTTGCCCATAAAAACCCTCGCTAACGTTTATGTAATTTTGATTATAATATAGTAACCTTAGTATTGGTGCTTGTCAAGGCGAAAGGATATTTTAAAGCATTCGGCTGTTCCTCCAGATTTGCATGAAGATGGATTATGGCCCCCCGTTTCCCTGAAATCATGCGTACAAATAAACGCAGGCGGCCGGAGCAAAGGCCGGTCGCCTGCGGTTTACATTTATCCCGCGCCCTATCTTCCGGCCAGCCACTCGTCCACCAGCTTCTCGTCCTCCTCATTAAAACCGGTATAGATGTTGTTCATGATGGTCATGTAATCGGAGGACGGCGCGTCTTTGAGGCCGTAACTACCGTCCTGCATGAGCCCGAGTTTTGCCAGCCGCCGCCATTCGCGGAAATGATGCTTGTTATGAACCATGCAGCGTTCGTGCGCATCATCGTAATCAACAATCTTGCGCAGTTCCTTATCCATCTCCGCCGCAATCCCCTGCTCTTTCCCGGCGAGATTATTCAGCTCGTCCGGATCGGCAAGCAGATTGAAAAGCTGGGGCGGATGGTTCTTGTAAGCAACATACTTATACTCGCCTTTGCGGAGCATATACATGGTGGTGTTGATCGAGCTGCCGGTGTGGCAGGCGTAGGCAGTATTGCGGCTCTCCTCCGTTTCGCCCTTTGCCAGCGGCAGGAGAGATTCGCCGTCGTAATGTGCCTCCGGTTCGACCCCCGCCATCTCAAGCAGGGTGGGCGTCACGTCGATAAGCGATACCGTATTGTTTATGCGCCTGCCGCCTTCAATGCCGGGGCCGCAGATAGACATGGGTATCCTTACCGAACCTTCATACATGGAGGTTTTGTAATACTGCTGGTGCTCAAGAGCAAGCTCGCCGTGGTCGCTGGTGACGACGAAATATGTATTCTCGCCGAGGCCAAGCTCTTTCATCTTTGCGCGCACCGTCCCGATCATGGCGTCAACCTCGGCGCACATGGCGAAATATATGCGCCGGATCTCGCGAACCGAATCCTCCTCGAATCCGGGTTGCCAGGTTTTCGAACGCTGCTGGAATTTCACCACCGGATGGTCGGTCGGGTCATGGGGGGGGATATCAATCTTGTCTTCCGGAATCTGTTCGAGCCAGTAGCGGTTGGTATGGAAAGGAGGATGGGGCTGGTTGAGGCCGAGGTACAGAAAGAAAGGCTGCTCCCCACCCGCGTTCGCTTCCATGAATTCCACAGCCCTGTCAACCTGATCCCAGTCGCCCTTGTGGTCGCGGTAATCGCGGTCTTCCCTGATGCGGGGTTTCTGGCATCCGCAATTGTCGTATACGGGGCGGTCGATTCCCGATGCGCCGATCCATGCCGAAACGCGGGCGAGATGGGTATGGCTTCCGGTTGTGTAATCGTGCTTGCCGAAACCGCCCTCGCCTGAACCGAAGACATAACCCTCCTCGCGCAGGCGGGTCATGAAAGTGCGCGAGCCTTTGGGCAGGCCCTGATAATTATTCCAGCTCTCGCAGTTGTGGGTATAGCATCCGCTCCAGAGGTTGGCGCGGGCGGGGCAGCAGATGGGGTGGGAGGAATAAGCCTCGGTAAAAAGCGCCCCCTCCGCCGCCAGACTGTCCATCACCGGCGTCGCCTTTTCAAGTGCCGGATGTCCGAGGCAGCCCAGCATGCGTCCGTCCCAGCTGTCCGATACGATCATAATTATGTTTGGTTTATTGACCATTTGTGAAACACTCCTCGCGTCTGCGTTTACGTTTTATCCGCTTATTTATCTTGAAAATACCGCATATAAGGCTAACATGCTTTCGTATAGTGGTTATTTTATGTATGTTTTTCGGAATCTCACATGTACAAGCTCAGCGCCAGCGGCATCAAGCAGAAAAATCCGGGATACATTTTCCGCAGCCCGAACCACCCGCGCCTCCACCTCAGCCTCGTCCTTTCTGGTGAGGCGGTGCTTGAGTGGGGCGGCAGGAGACTGGTCGCGAAAAAGGGGATGCTTTTCTGCATCACACCGGGCGAGTCAATTACCCTCTCCTCCCCCCGGACGGGCTATACGGGAATACATGTGGCCATCGCGGCGGAGGGTTACGATTTCCCGATCCGCACCGGCGCGTGGCGGGCGACCCACGAGGTGCGCCTCGCGGGACAGACAATATGGAATGAACTCCAGAACATACTGGAGCAGAAGGTGCAGCTCCTGCCCGAGATGTTCCAGCTTTTCGTGGGTTACGCTTTCAGGCAGCTGGCCGACCTCGATGCGCGGCCGGGGTGCGGCTCCCCGGGAGACTGGGCCGAGAGCATCGCCGCCAAGATAAGAAGCACCCTCTACGCCGATATCTCCATCGCCGAAATTCTGGAGGGCGTGCCACTCTCGCCGAGGCAGCTGCGCAAGCATTTCCGCTCCGAGTTCGGCTGCTCGATCAAACATTACCAGCTCGAACACCGCATCGCGGAAGCCAGACGCATGCTGAAAGACGGTAGCCTCTCAATCACCGATATCGCCTGCGAACTCGGCTTCCCCTCCTCCCAGCATTTCGCCACCCAGTTCAAACGCATGACGGGAATGTCGCCGCGCGAATACGGCGCATGACTCCGGACGTGTCAAAAGCGAAGAGGCGTAAAATAAAAAGGAGGCTTTCCCGGCAAAGGAAAAGCCTCCCATAAATTCATATGTGTCGGCCGAAGCCGGGAGCGGATCAGGAACAGACCTTGTCGAACATGGAAGCGAACATGGCGGCGATCTCGGCCGCGTCCTTGCTTGCGGAAATCGCTTCCCTCGTTTCGTTATCTTTCATCATCCGCGCAATGGAAGTAAGCGTCTGAAGATGGGTCGCCTGCTGATCCATGGGCGAGAGGATCAGGAAAACGTGCTGGACGTTGCCTCCGTCCAGTGGATTGAATCCGGAGCCGTTGCGGAGGCGGGCGTAAGCGCCGATCACCGTATCCACTACCGAAAGGCGGGCGTGGGGGATGGCGAGACCGTTACCGATCGCGGTGCTACCTTTCGATTCGCGCTCGGCGAGGGCTTGCTTGACCGCCGCTTCATCGGAGGCGGGGACACGGCCGGAGGAAACCAGACTCTCGACCAACGCGGCGATCACCGCGTCATGCTCCTCGCTCGTCGGCTCAAGTATGATATTATTGACCGAGATAAATGTGTCCTGATTAGTCTGCATGGTATCTCCTCCAGATGTTATTGGATTAACGGTTCGCAAGTTTGGCGCGGATGCGCTTTAGGCTGAAGAGGCTTTCGCGCTCCATCTCTTCAAGTCTCGACATAATGAAGACCGACTCTTCCTCAAGCTGCGGGATAACCTTGAGCTCAAGCGCGTTCACGCGGCGCTTGGTCCGTTCGATCTCATTTACCAGCGCCATAACCACAGCCTCGATCTCGGCCTGGGCGGCGCAATGGGCGAGGAAATCCTCCGACGCTTTCGACGCGCCGTAATTCTGAGGGTGCTCGCCGGGAACGATGGGCGGCTCCACCTCCATATTGCCGAGTTTGAACTCGGGCAGGCGCACACCCATATAACTTATCTGCTTCATGTCCACGCCCTTGTGGCCCGCGCGGGTCATGGCATAACCCCAGACGCCGTGGCGCCCGGCAGCCATCTCGGCCGTGACGGATTCCTTGAGCGCGTTCTTGTGGGCGGCGGTGGTTGCGGCCTCCTGCTTTTTGTAACGGTCGAGGGCGCGGAACAATTCCACCATCAACGACTCCTGCTTGCGCTGGAGAAGCTTATGCCCCTGCCTTACGATATCAAGCTTGCGCTTGGTGTCGCGCAGTTCCGCCCGCGTGGGCTTGAC
>JAFGWW010000313.1 GCA_016936955.1 Planctomycetota bacterium
ACCTTCTGCACAGTCGACCATGACGTCAAGCTCCTTGCAGGAGTTGCCGAAATCGTGCTGGCTCGACCTGTGGGAGCCGAGCATCATCTCGCCCATGGTCTTGCGGTCGCCCTTGCGGAGGGCTTCCACGCCTTTGAGGACGCGCTCGTTCTCGGTGACAACGTGCTTGGCCCGTTTGCCGGTGTCGGCGTCGAGGCTGTGGAGATGTTCTTCGAATTCGTCAACCGTGACGTCGCGCAGGTGGGTCACGTCCTTGTCCAGCTTCTCGTTGTAATGCTTGGCCGCGTCGAAACAATTTTCGCGGAGGCGGTTGTAGGTGCCGTCGGCGAGTTCGTGCTTGGCGTTGGTGTTGGCGAGAACCAGTTCGACGCCAGCGCCGAGGGGGATGTTGTCGTACTTCGCAAGGTCGCGGCAGTCGAGGAAGATTAGCTCGTCCTTCTTGCCCATGCAGGACGAGAACTGGTCGAGGATACCGCAGTTTACGCCCACGAAATTGTTCTCCGCCGCCTGGCAGGTGAGGGCGACCTTGACCATGTCCATCTCGAAGGGGAAGAGCTGCTGGAGGAAGAGGCAGGTTGCAACCTCAAGGGCGGCGCTGCTGGAGAGGCCGGAGCCGAGGGGGATGTCTCCCATCAGCACAGCCTCGAAGCCGCCGAGTTTGATGCCCTGTTTCTGAAGCTGGTCCACCACGCCCTCGACGTAGTTGATCCAGAAATTCTGGGTGGTCTGCTTCGGGTCGGAGACGGAGAAGGACTCGCCGGTGTTGAAGGTGCGCGAATATACCTTGGCGGTGTCGCCTTCGATGGCGCGCCCGCAGACAACGATGTGCCTGTCGATGGCGGCTGAGAGGATAAAGCCCTCGTTGTAGTCGGTGTGGTTGCCGAGAACCTCCACGCGGCCGGGGGCGCATCCCCAGGCGGTGGCTTTCTCGCCGAA
Source organism: Planctomycetota bacterium (assembly GCA_016936955.1). Taxonomy (GTDB): domain Bacteria; phylum Planctomycetota; class SZUA-567; order SZUA-567; family SZUA-567; genus JAFGWW01. Next base: position 937 of record JAFGWW010000313.1, read on the forward strand.
GGTGCTCTCGAAGTCCTGAATAGCGGGTTCAATAATTTTCAGCATTGTCTCTTATCCTCAGTTGGGTACGTTCAAACGAGAGGTTGATTTTATGGCAAAGTTTCGTTCGCGCAAGTAGATAACCGGGCAAAATCAGGTTGTTTTTGCGGGTTTAGTCCTACAGCTTTGCAGATATTGTGCCGATAATCTAATAAATGTGTCCTTCCCATCGCAGCCTTTTTATGAGGCAAAGGCGTGCGGTGCGGGTATTTTAATGGTGTTGACGCCGCGTAAAGGCCGTTGGAGCATAGGAGAATATAGCAGCGATGAAAGTCAAGACCAGCAGGTTTGGCGAGATTGATCTGCCCGAAGAGTCCCTGATCACCTTCCCGGAAGGGGTTGTCGGATTCAAGGACGACACCCGCTTCGTGATCTTCGATTGCGGCGACGAGGGCATTTTCAAGTGGCTCCAGAGCTGCGACAGGCCGGAACTGGCCTTCGTTATCTGCGAGGCCCAGCTCATTGTTCCCGAGTACAAGGTGCTGATCGGCGAGAAGGAACGCGCCACCCTCCAGCTTAACAAGGTTGAGGACGGGGTCGTCTGCCTGATCCTCACCATTCCCGCCAACCCGCAGGAAGCGACCGCAAACCTCCTCGGGCCGGTGGTGATGAACAGCGAGAACCGGATCGGCATGCAGATGGTGCTGGTGAATCCGGAATACTCCACCAAATACAAGATCTTCACCCAGAATACAGGCGCCAATGGCGGTCAGGAGGCTAACAATGCTAGTGCTTAGCCGCCGCAAGGACGAGACGATCATGATCGGCGATAATATCGAGATCACTATCGTCGATATCAAGGGCGACACAGTTCGCGTAGGCATCGCCGCCCCGCGAGAGGTCTCGGTTCACCGCAAGGAAATTTACGAGGCTATTCAGGAAGAGAACATCGCCGCCGCCAAGCAGCAGGCCATCCCCGACGCCGCCGCGCTCGGAGGCATCGCCGCCCTGCTCAAGAATAAGAAGGACAAATAGGCCGGGGTGGACTTGCAATCAGGGAAAAACGCTTCCGTATTATGCGGAGGCGTTTTTTATTCCCGAGCAGTACGCCTTTTGCAGTCCGCCCTTCGACAGGCTCAGGACGAACGGGTAGCGGCCAAGTCATGACAAAATCAGTATTAGCCCCGCTCATGCTGAGCTTGTCGAAGCATGCTCTGTTTGCCTTTGCACTACGCTTTCTGCGGTTCATCCTTCGACAGGCTCAGGATGAACGGTGAGGTTTTCCCGCATGAGCTGGATATTTTGCTGTGGTCGCCCCTGCGCTATTCCTTAATCGAAACCGTATTTCCCTTGACCGTCCGGAGGTTTCGTGTGAAAATTCAGGATTCACAGAAGGTAGATAAAGGTTTGTAATATCAATGCCCATGAGCGAAGGAAAATACAAGCGGGTCGAGCGTTATGCCCACCGGGTTCTCGCAAAGAGCGTCCTCGGGGTTAAGCGCATTACCGGCGTCTTCCGGAAAGACTCCTCCGGTTTGCCGGAAAATCCGCGTAAAATCCTCGTGGTCAAGCTCTGGGGAATGGGCGAGCTCCTCTGTGCCTCGCCCGCCATGGCCTCTATCCGCCGCGCCTGGCCGGAGGCCGAGATTACCCTGCTGACCGCCCGCGGCCTCGAAGGGCTTTACCGCCCCGGAGAGCTCTTCACCTCCGCGATTCCGTGGGACGCCGACCGCATCCGCGCCATCCCCGGTGCGGTGCGCGTTTTCCGCGAGCGCGCCCGCCGCGAAGAGTACGACCTCGCCATCAATCTCGACGGCCTCTGCGATATGGCCTGCCTCCTGACCCACGCGGCCGGGGCGAAGGCGACTGTGGGCTTTGTCCCCCGCGACGGTTCGAAGCGGGGATACCTCAAGCCCGTCCGCATCGACGCGAGCGCCCATGCCACCGACACCTTCTTCGGCATTACTGACGCCCTCGGCATCGACCGCGCGGGCGAGGAGGTGATCGCGCCCCAGCTTACTTCAAACGAAACCATCCACGCCGCATCCTCCCTCGCCAACTGGGGGGTGGACGAGCACGTGATGCTTATAGGCATCAACATTGACTCCCGCGAAGACGCCGTGGGCCGCGCCCTGCCGCCGGCGAAGTATGTCCTTCTCGCCCAGGCCATCGAGGAGATGGGTGGCTACAAAACCGTATTCTTCGGCTCCGCCGACGAGGAGCGTTTCGTCATCCGCCACAGCAAACCCATGGAGACCCACCCCATCAACCTTGTGGGGCGCACCTCCTCCCGGCAGATGGCCGCCCTCCTCACGCGCATGCACCTTGTCATCGGGAGCAACACTGGCCCGCTCCAGCTCGCCGCCGCCCTCGGCGTTCCGAGCCTCAGCATCTTGACCTCCGAGAAAGCCCGCTGGCTCTGCCCCCCCGAATCGGAGCAGCACGCCCTCATCGTCCGCGACCCCGACCCCGGCAAGGAAATCTCCCTTGATCAGGTCAGGGGCGTCCTCAACGACATGCTCGACCACCTTGCCGACCCCGAAAACCCGCCGTGGATGGAGGGGTGATGGGGTTGGGTGTTTATAATCTCTGCTTAAATACGAAGATTTCTAGTCAGGGAATCTTTCTGAAAGCTGACGATGAAATTCACCAGTCCAGTTAACATTTTGTTCTAACTTTATCTGCTCAATATCGGTAATATTTTGTTGCCGGTTTGCCCCAACTCCACAAACACTCCAATTCCATGCTAAATCCATAAGGTTTGCAACCGCAGCTGTAGGGCAATTGCCATTGAAGTCGGCAAATGAATAACTAATTTCGTTATCCTTTAATGCAATAATGTGAATGCCGTGTGAGGTTGGATCAGGATTATCCCTGTCTTTGATATTTGTGCCAGCAAGAAGCCAGTAACTAACACCATTTGCGGCGAAATAACCTTGTGGTGCTGAAGAATTCATATATGGACAAAGATGGCGCCAGTATATTTCATCGTCTATTGCCTCAAGAGGGTCTTTTATGAGACTTTGAAAAGTTGATAGTTGATGTGGGCTCATAAGTAACTTGGCGATTGTTCCTTCTTCGTCTATAGGCTGGTAGCAAAAACCGTGGAAAGGTTCATCTGCATGAATGATTTTCATGCTTTTGTGGCTCTTTGGGCTTATGCCACTAGTACGGCAGGTAGAACAAAGCTCTGCTGCCTTATTCATAAAGTGGCTCAACATTTTGGGAGGGATGATACCCTTTTCGCGTAGCTCATTTTCCATCTGCTGTGCTGAATAGTTGTTGAATAGACGCTCAGAGACATTAATCATGTTCTTTGCTAAATTTATTATAATGCCTGCGGTTTTAGCATTTGTATTATTCTCTTCTGACACAGAAGGGGCAATACCAAGGTAATTGCTGATAAATTCCTTTGCATCGCTCTCAGGACTACCAAATGCAAGCATCTGAGCGACAAGAGATGCGCCGTATACAAGAGCTGCTGGCCGTTCTTGTGATACGAGAAGATGGGGGAATGTTGCAGATACTGGGATAAGGCATATTTCTCTGAAGCGTTCTAATATAACCCGCTCTATTATGTTAAGGCCTTCAGCATTGCTTCCTTGGTTAGCTGCCTGTGGCACTTCTGAAGACAGCGTCGATGGCAATGCTCCGAGAATGCGCAAATGGACACTTGGTATTGGTTCAGCACACAGTTCTGTGAAAAATAAAGGCCCGAATGTGGGGAAATCCATGATCTGTTTATGTTTGTTCATTGCTTCATCAGGGTCTTCGCCATTCCAAACAGATTCTGCGGCCTTAAGACATACCCGAAAAAATTCTACTATCTTACATCTTTTGTCTTTGTCTTTCTCAATGCCCTCAAGAAATTTCTGAACTTCATCTTCTGTAGATCCATATTCGATCTCCCGAATCACAACACGCCCAGCCATAAGTAAAAAACTGGTTGTTTTCCATTTCAAGTCGTCAGGATCCTCAAATCCCAGCCCTTCACGGAATCTTATCCATCGATCTTCTCTTTCTTTCACGGTGTCTGGAGAAGAATATTCCATTTGATCGAGAGTAAATTTGAAAATATTGAGTTTAGGTATCCGGGAAGCACCATTGCTGGGGATAATAGATAGTGCGTCATTTAACTTTATGGTTCCAGACAAAAAGTCAGCTGCTTTATCCAGGCACATGAAGCCAAATATGCCGGCAAGTTGAACTATTTCGATGGGTTGGCCTGATTCTTCAGCTATGTCTTTGAATATGGTTCCCCGCATTTCTTCAGGTAAATTCATATTGTTGAGCGCGGTCTCAACGACTAAGCATCCCGCTTCCTGAAAGTCTGATGGTTTGAATTCTGCCATAGCTTATCTCCAGCTAATTGTTGAATTTTAAAGCGTACTGCCTTTGAAATCTAATATTAGAAATAGTTAATTGGTGTGTCAATGTTATAGTATGCGGTTTATTCTGTGGATATATCCTTAAATATTAGGATTTTGGCGACAAAATTCAGTATCTGGCTTGCTGAGCAGAAGGTTCCTTGAATCATGTAACCCCTTGCCAAAATCCCGCCCTAATCCCCCTGCTGACAACCATTTCCGAAAAACTGTTGCCCTAACAAAATCAATAATTGCCTTTTTGCGGAAAGGTGTTGTAATAGTCGTATTACGCAACCCGGCGATTGAATGGAGAACTGCTTAATGTACATCGTGATGGTAACCCCGGAAATTACCCCCGCCGCGAAGGTGGGTGGCCTTGCCGACGTGATTGTCGGCCTCTCCCGCGAGCTTGTCAGCATGGGCCACAACGTTGACGTCATCTGCCCCATGTATTCCTGCATGCGCTACGACCAGATCGAAGACCTCCACGAGGTCTACAGCGAGCTGTGGGTGCCCCATTACAACGAGTGGCGCTCCGAGAAGGTGTTCCAGGGCAAGGTCTCCGGCATCAATACCTACTTCATCACCGGCGGTAATTACACCGAGCGTGAAAAGATCTACGGTTACGATGACGACATGTTCCGCTTCGTCTACTTCAACCGCGCGGTCATGGAGTTCATGTACAAGACCGAGAAGCGCCCCGAGATCATCCACTGCCACGACTGGCAGACCGCCCTCATCCCCGCCATGTATTACGACATCTACGGCGGCCTCGGCTGGAACGACTCGCGCGTGATCTTCACCATCCACAATACCGAATGCCAGGGGCTTTGCTGGTACGGGCAAAAGCTTCTCGATATGGTCCAGATGGATGTGGGCCGCTACCACCAGCCCGACAAGATGCAGGACGATTCCAAGGCCAACTGCATCAACCTCATGCGCGGCGCGATCGTCTACTCCAACTTCGTCACCACCGTCTCCCCGACCTATGCTGGCGAGATCAAGAATGCGGACAGCGGCCGCGGGTTGCAGCATGTATTGAATTCCCATTCGGCCAAGCTTGGCGGCGTTATCAACGGTATCGACTACGATGTCTGGGACCCCGCCACCGACAAGAAAATCTGCCACAATTACTCGACCGAAAATTTTGTGGACAAGTACAAGAACAAATACGGCCTGCGCGAGTGGCTCCAGCTTGACGACGTGTGGAAGCCGATCGTCTCTGTGGTGACGCGCCTTACCCAGCAGAAGGGGCTTGACCTTATCAAGCACGCGATCTATTCGACCCTGCGCATGGGCGGCCAGTTTGTCCTTCTCGGCGAATCCCCCGACCCGGCGGTGAACGCCGACTTCTGGCGCATCAAGAACGAGCTCGCCGATTGCCGCGATGTCCATCTCTGGATTGGTTACCACGAAGACCTTGCCCACCTGATCTACGCGGGCAGCGACATGTTCCTCGTGCCTAGTATCTTCGAGCCCTGCGGCCTGACCCAGCTTATCGCCCTCCGTTACGGCACCGTGCCTGTGGTCCGCGAAACCGGCGGCCTTGCCGACACGGTTCTTGATGTTGACAACTCCGGCCTCGGCCTTGCAGGCTCGAACGGCTATTCCTTCAAGGACGCCAATCCTGCCGGCCTTGATTATGCCCTCGGCCGCGCCATCGACTGCTGGACCAGCTATCCGGAAACATTCAATAAACTCGCCCAGAACGGCATGAAGTTTGATTACTCCTGGAAAAATCCCGGCATCGATTACGAGAATATCTACAACTACGTAAAAGCGAAGTAATCCGCCACGAAAGCAGAATGCCCAGAGCCCCGGCCTTTCCGCGCCGGGGCTTTTTTGTTGCCGGATCAGCCTTGCCGTATGCGATACAGGCTTGGGGTTGTTCCCATGTACATGCGGAACTGGCGGGTGAAGAGGCGCGGCTCGTCGTAGCCCAGTCGGTAGGCGATTTCCGAGACGTCGAGGTTGGTGTCCATCAGCAGGTCCGCCCCGTGCCGCACGCGCTGGGCCACAAGCCATTGCCGCGGGGAGAGCTTGAAGGTGCGCTTGAATACTCTTGCGAAATAGGCGGGCGAGAGGCGCAGCTCCCGGGCGAAGTCGGCCGGGGTGGGGCGCTGGTTAATGTGCTGCCTGAAATAATCTATAAGCTCGTGGGCTTGGCTGCGCGAAAGGCGCGGCTCGTCGGGGTGGGTCTCGTCGAGGCAGCGGGAGGTCTCAACCGAGAGGGAGACCAGCAGCGCCCTGAAGCGTTCTTCCGAAAATTTCCCCGGCACCGTAAATTCGTCATGCAGCGATTCCACAATATCCGGCGTGTTCCAGATCGACCTGATCATCTGCGCGTCCTCCCACGGCGAGAGGTGAACCGACCCGCGCATGA
>JAFGWW010000314.1 GCA_016936955.1 Planctomycetota bacterium
CACTCGGCAGGATATCCCAGGCAGGGAAGACCTGCACATTGCCGGACATGCCGAATACGGCCATGTCCGCCGCGATATCCTCCGCCTCTTCCGGCTCTGACGCAACCACCAGAAGCGGGCGGGCGAGCCTGCCCTCCATGTCGGCCAGCGTCTTCCCGAGCGCCCCGCCCCATACCCCGTGCAGCACCGCGTCGCCACCGCCGAGGGCGGCAAGGAGGCTTTCCGCAACCGGGAATGCAGGATAAGGTTTTCGGGACATCAGCTACTCCGCGGGCCTTGAATGCAGAATACCCCATGCCCCCACGGCGCGGGGGATGGGGATCTTTCGGGTTCGATATCAACCGAGCCTAACCCAAAGCAGGGAAATAGCAAGATTATTTCAAAGAGGCTTGTCAGATATGACAACCGCCCTTGATGCCCTGCTTCTCGAAATACTGCTGGTGATACTCTTCGGCACGATAAAACTCCGGCGCGTCCTCTATCGTGGTCACAATCGGCTCGTCATACTTGCCGGACTTCCCCAGCTTTTCCTTCGAATCGGTGGCCAGTTTTTTCTGTTCCTCGCCATGGGTGAAAATTGCGGAGCGGTACTGGTAGCCCACGTCCGGGCCCTGCCGGTTGAGGGTTGTTGGATTGTGGATTTTCCAGAAGACCTCTAGCAGCTTTTCATAGCTAACCTTCTTCGGATCGAAGACAATCTCGACCGCCTCGGCGTGGCCCGTACCTCCGGCGCAAACCTGCCGGTAAGTCGGATCCTTGGTCTTGCCCCCGGTATAGCCCACCTGGGTATGGATAACGCCCTCAACCTGACGGAAGGCAGCCTCAACGCCCCAGAAACACCCGGCGGCGAAGGTTGCTTTCTCATATTTATTTGCTGCGTCATCATCCGGCTCTGGTTTATCCGCCATAACCTCATCGTCCGCGTTCGTATCCATCTCATTTCCCTTCATGGCTTCTCCTGCATATGCCTTGGCAAAGGGACTGACATCGCGCACTGTAGATGCCTTTTCAGGCGGTGTAAACCTGTAAACCAGGTATGCGGCAGCCCCGATTGACACAATCAGCGATACACAAAAGAGGAATCGATACATATTCATGATCTATACCTCCATATCGAGACGCATAGAAGCTCCTTGACAGCAATAACGCAAGAAAGCTGCCAGAGGGGGCGTTAATGGATAAATAATTTTTCGATAATATCTGGGGCAATTATGAAAAGATGGAAATACGGCAGGCGCATCGTTAACGTAATATGGGGAGCTTACAATTCTTTGGCGAAGATGTGGTCGTCCATGACAAAACCATTGCCGATATCCTTGACCACGTTATCGATTATCGACATGCCCATCCTGCGGTAGAAATTAATGGCAAGTTCATTATCCCTGTTTACGGTGAGGGTAAGGCGTTTGCATTTCTTTTCGCGCGCAAGGTTCTCGGCATTTTTGAAAAGCATCTTCCCGAGCCCCTTGCCACGTGCCTCTTCTTTCAGATAGAGCTTGCTGATGAAGAGGTCATCGCCGTCGACGACCATGCCGCAGTATCCGAACCATTCATCACCTTCGGCAGCCACGACATATTCATAACCCTTTTCTATCTGGGAGGAGATGGCGAGGGCGCTCTGGAATTCGTCCACCATGAAGTCGATCTGCTCGGTGCTCAGGATTGCGGGGAAGTATGCGTGCCAGATATGGCTCGCGAGTTCGGCGAGGCGGGGGATGTCGATATCCGTGATTTTTTTGATTACAGCCATATTAATCACAGGGACTGCATTAAAAAAAGATGGCTTACCGGTTCTGATTTTCTTAAATGAGCAAGAAGACCAGAAGGTAAGCCATCTCGAAAATTAATTATTCGTCAACAGGCGCGAGGCAGACCTGAATGGCGAATTCCTGCGCGTCGGCCTCGAAGAGAACCACGATATTCGGGGTTCCCTTGCGGTGGCTGATCTCATGGCCGGGGCCGGAGACAACCGACGGGATGCTGATGGAGAAATGGTACTTTGTCTTGACCAGAGAAGCCTTGGCCTGGCCGGAGATCATGTTGATGAGTTCGCCCACCGCGTCGCAGACGTCGGGGGTTAGGCTTGAGGATGGCTCCTCGCCAAGCATGCGCCCCACCACGATACAGGCAAGCCTTTCCGGCAAGCTCACTACCACGCTGCCGGTGGCGGAACCGGAGAGGCCCATGACGCCGGAGACGTCGCCCAGCATCTTGTGGTCGTCCTTGAGGAAGAGCTTTTTCCTGTGCACATCCATCTGGCACATGGTTTTGAATACGTTAATCGTGGCGTCGATAAAGGGGTTGATGAACTCGACATTTACGGACGGCTTCTTGGCCTTGGACTGCTTGAGGGCAGCGGCCACAACCTTGACGAGTTCTTCGGGTTCGAAAGGCTTGTTGAGAACGCCGGTTGCGCCCGCCTTCATCCCCCCGAAAACCGTTCCCGATTTGGCCTTGGTGCAGAGCAGGATTACCGGAACCTTTTCGTTGGCTTCTTTGGCTGCGGTAACGTAACGGGCATCCATTACAGGATCGCCATCCCAATCGACAATAACGACGCTCTCTTCGGTAACCTTCCCGCGTATCTCCTCCGGCTTTGCAATATGGAGGATGTCAGCGTTCTGCACCTTCGCCTGCTGCAACGCGCCTTTTATCATATTCGTCGTGACATTCTTTTCGCCACAGACAATGATCTGCATAAGTATCTCCCGTTGGTTTCAACTCAGACGATAAAGGGGTTGAGCTTTTCCTGCAACACATCCGGCGTGAAAGGTTTGACAATATAGTTGTTGGCGCCAGCCTTAATCGCGGTCACGACGTTCTGTTTTTCCGCTTCCGTGGTGATCATGACGATGGGAACGTCCTTGTTGGTCTCCCTGACCTTGGTCAGGAATTCGAGGCCGTTCATGTTCGGCATATTCCAGTCGGTAAGGATAAGGCCCACGTCGGCGTTGGCCTTGAGCTGCGCCAGACCCTCGATGCCGTCACCGGCCTCCACCACTGTCTCCTGGCCCATTGTCTTGAGGCTGTTGGTGATAATGCGGCGCATAGTAGATGAATCGTCAACAACAAGAATTTTCATGGCTCTCCTCCTGATGCCCTTTAGTAATGAGCTTTCATGCCAGCCGACCCGTTAATCTTCTCCCGCGCAACAACCATTTTGAGCGGAACCGCATGCAATGTATCACGATAACAAAAACATGCTAGAGGAAAGAAAACACTTTCTCCGGTATTTTGTCAAGAGAAACGACGGCCTCAAGAGCACCTAGTTTCGCAGCCTCTTTCGGCATCCCGTAAACCACACAGCTCTCCTCGTCCTGCCCGATGGTTCGCGCGCCGGCATTTTTCATATTCAAAAGCCCCTGCGCGCCATCAACACCCATGCCGGTAAGAATCACGCCGATGGCATTTTTCCCAGCTTTCTCCGCTACGGAATTGAACATTACCTCTACCGACGGACGGTGGCGGCAGACCAGATCCCCCCCCCTCAAGATGCACTATATACCCCCCGGCGCCGCGGTCGAGGGTGAGATGGTGATTGCCTCTGGCAATTATTGCCCTGCCGGGCATTACCCGCATCCCCTCCTCGGCCTCAAGAACCTCTATCTCGCAGAGCTCATTGAGCCGGTTCGCAAAAGGGCCGGTAAACATCTCCGGCATGTGCTGCACTATCACGATACCGGGGCAGGCGGCTGGCAAAGACATCAGAATGCTTTTGAGCGCCTCGGTTCCCCCAGTCGAAGCTCCGATGGCAATTATCCTGTTGCGTGCGCCCACAGGCAGTTCGACATCGAGAGTCTGTTTCTTTACCGGCTTGGCCAGACGCCCCCACCTTGAGCGGGGCCGGGATGTAGCCGCTTCCTTTACCGTCGCCGCCAGCGAAACCCGGAAATCATCCCTTCCGTCCAGATCGTTCATGTCCGGCCGCTCAACAACAGCCGCCGCCCCCGCCTCCATCGCCTCCAGTGTCATCGCGTCGTTGCAGTTGCCCTCCGCCACAAGCATCACCACCGGCATCGGATAATGGGTCATCAGCTTGCGCAGAAGGGTAATGCCCATCTGCCGGGGCATATCAATATCAAGAAGCAGCACATCCGGGTTCAGATCCAGAATCTTGTCCCTAGCTACAACAGGGTCGTGGGCCGTGCCCACAACAGAGATCCCCTTGTCCCGCGAAAGCTCCCGGGCAAAATAACTTCTGGCCACAGCCGAACTATCGACTATGAGAACCCGAGTAACGGCCATTATTTATTCTCCGGCGAGCTTATCCCGCTTCCCCTCGCCGCGGGTGGAGCTTCCCGCAAGCACCTGTTTCCATCGCTCCAGCTTTTCGGTAGCAAGCCTGACCAGATGCTCCACATGGGCAAGATCATCAAAGGGCTTCAGAATATAGTCGGTCGCCCCTTTTTCGAGAGCATCTATGGTGTAATCAAAGGTCGAATAGCCTGTTATCATGATTACCTGAATAGAAAAGTCGTAGTCACGAATCTGGCGCAGCACCTCCAGACCGTCCATCTTCGGCATCTTTATATCCAGCAGGACAACGTGGATCTTGGTGCCCCTGATTATCTCCAGCCCCTTCTCCCCGTCCTCCGCGGTATAGACATTATAATCCTCGAGAAGCAGGTAGTTCTTCAGGGTGCGCCTGATACCGTCCTCGTCGTCAATAACCAGAACATTCCAGTTCATCAAAGCCCCTTCCATATAAACCAACAGCTTCCGATCATGCACCCGTTACATGATCCAGAGGAATAAACACTTTGAAACAGGCGCCGGCATTCCAATTGAGACACACGCCTATATCCCCACCGAAAGACCTGATTATATCGCGCGAAACGCTCAGCCCCAGACCAAGCCCCTCCTCCGAAGCACTGTAGAAATCGTCGAAGATCTTATCCTTCAATTCCTCACTCACGCCGGTGCCATTGTCGCGGACAATGGCGAGCAGGTATCTGATATCGTCTCTCGGCGGGGCATCAAGTTTATCATCCTGCTCGCGCACAATAACCCATATCTTGGGTTTTTTAGACTGCTCGCAGGCGCGGTAGGCGTTGGACAGAAGGTTTATAAGCACCTGCAACATCTTCCGCCGCTCGATTCGGTATGCCCCCGCCTTTTCGTCGATCGTTATCTCGAACTCCGTTTCCCTCACGCGCCCATATTCGGTAAAGTCGACCGCCTCCCTCACGATATCCTTCATTTCAACCTTCTGCTCGCCCCGGCCGGGGGAGAGGAGGTTTTGATAGGCGTTAAATATATCGATCATGTACTCGGTGCTCTTGTCCACATCTTCGAGAGATTCGTTCACCACCCTGCGCCCGGTGGCCACGGTTGTCATCCCTATCGGCTCCGCATCGTGCACCGCCAGCAGTGGCTGGCAATCGTCCCACACCTGTTTTATCGTCTGGCTTGCACCGCGTACCTGACTGAGGATCGAGCGCATCTCATGGCTCATCTCGGCGGAGTTGCGGCCGATGGATGCGAGCCGGTTAGCGATCATCAACTTCTCGCGCAGCAAGCGGTTCTCCCGCGCAAGGCTGAGCTGAAGCATGGGGCGCGCAAGGGCATTGCGCATATCGGCAAGGGTGAAGGGTTTTATCAGAAATCCGGCGAGATGGAAAGACCCGCACTCGCGCATTACCTCCGGATCGTCGAAGGCGGTGGCCACAATGGTCTCGATAAAAATGCCCTTATCCCGCAACTCACGCACCAGCTCAATGCCGTTCATCTCCGGCATGCGCACGTCGGTTATCATGATATCGACTTCATTGTTGGTGCAATAATCGATAGCGTCAAGGGAACGGTTTATCTTGACCACCGACAGCCCCTCGCGCGAGACCATGGCCGCCATCATGTCGAGGGCGCCCTTGTCGTCCTCCACGATAACAGCCCGCAGCTTTTCATTACCGTTAAACCCGACGCATTCTATAGCCATCGTCTCGCACCTTTATCAGCTGATCCACCCGCACGCTGTTTTAACCGGCCACCGGGGAGGCAGTCAGGGAAAGCCTGAGCAGTTCTCCCATATCAAGAATCAGCCCCACCCTGCCGTCACCGAGAATACAACCGCCCGAAACCCCCTTTACCCCTTTGAGACGGGTGCCGAGTGACTTCACCACCACCTGCTGCTGCCCGAGCAACTGATCAACCAGAATCCCGCAACGCTTCTCGTCCACGGAGATGATGATAACCATTGCGTCGGAAGGCGTGCGGCATGCGCCATCGACACCGAAGACTTCATGAAGGCGAACAAGGGGAATCAGGTTGCCGCGGATGAGGAGCATCTCACCTCTACGGGCCACGGTATTGAGCATCGCCTCCGTCGGACGGATAGACTCTTCGATGCCGAGGGTGGGAACGACATAACGCTCGCCCCCCACCTGCACTATCATCCCGTCCACTATCGCCATGGTAAGGGGCAAGCGCACGGTAAAGACCGAACCCTTGCCCATCTTCGACTGGATATCAACCCGGCCGCCGAGCTTCTCGATATTGCGGCGCACCACATCCATCCCCACTCCGCGCCCGGAGATATCGGTTGCCACGTCGTGGGTGGAGAAGCCGGGCTGGAAGATAAAATCGAAAATCTCGCTCTCGCTGTAGTTGACCCCGTCCTGCGCCAACCCCTTGTCGATCGCCTTCAGCAGCACGCGGTCAACGTCGATACCCTTGCCATCATCGATAATTTCGATGACCACATTGCCGCCCTGATGGTATGCCTTGAGTTTTATACAGCCTTCCTCTGGCTTGGAAGCATTGGCGCGGTCTTCGGGAGATTCGATGCCGTGGTCCACCGCGTTGCGCAGCAGATGCACCATCGGGTCGGCTATCTCCTCAATCACGGTCTTGTCGATCTCGGTCTCCTCGCCGTAAAGTTCGAGGCGTACATTTTTTCCCGTCTTGCGGGCCGTGTCGCGGACGAGGCGGAACATTTTCTGGAAGGTCTGGCGGATCGGCACCAGCCTGATCGCCATGACCATCTCCTGAAGGTTGCGCGTAATCTTTCCGAGTTCGGCAAGGTTCCTTACCAGTTTCGGATTGGTCGCCATGAGAGAGCCCTTCTCCTGCTCGACCTGGCTCTCGGCAATGACAAGCTCACCGACCAGTTCCATCAGTGAATCGAGGCGCGCAGTCTCGACCTTGAGCGAGGAGGAAGCTTTCTGCGAGCCGCCGGCCTGTTTGGCCAGGGCGCTGTTGATCGCCTCGGGCGAGGCGGCCCCCATCTCAACCAGGATCTCCCCGACCGGCATTTTCTGTCTGGCGAGGGCGGACTGGAGTTGGTCTTCCGTAACCACGCCGTCGGCCACAAGGGACCCGCCTATCTTCCCCGCCTCTGCGGAAAAGCTCCCGGCCTCGGTGGCGGGCGAAGCGGGCTTGCGGGAAAGAATTGCGGAAATCGCCTCCAGTATGGGCCGTACGTCAAGCTGCGGTATCGGCTGATCTTCCGGCAGCGTGCCATGGGCTTTGGCGAGGCGGAGTTCGAGAATACCGAGCAACTGCTTGGATGCATCGATGGCGGCGAGAATAATATCGATAACCGGGCGGTCAACCAAAAGGGTAAGCTTGCGCGCCCTGTCGAGCATGGTCTCGACCTCGTGGCAGAGGGTGTTTATCGTGGTGAGGCCGAGAAAACCGGCAGCGCCTTTCATGCTGTGAAAACAACGGAACATGTCGTTGATGAGATCGACGTTGCTGCTCTCGGTTTCGAGTTCCAGAGTGCGGGCCTCAATGCTGTCGAGGTGCTCATTCGATTCGGAGATGAACTCGTTGTAGATTATAATATCTTCTTTGGAGCTGATCTGGAGGCTCTCCTCCTCCAGTTTGAATTCCTTCTTCTGCGGCGCTTCCTCTTTCTTTTCCGGAAGGATGCCGTCAAGTTTATCCTCTGCGACAATAAAAGCGGATTCAGCGGCATCCGGGTCCCCAGTAGCACATTGCTTGGAAAGCTCGCTCGTAGTCTCAAAAGTGAAAGTTTCCACAACGTCAGCAGGCTCCACCTCCATGAGAATAAGCTTGCCGCATATTTCGATCAACCTGCGCAGAAGTTCCGAGGCCTGCTCCTTACCGTCAGGGATTATCTCGATCGCTTCCTCAAGGGCGCACTGCAGCTTGCCGATGGCGCTCATGTCGCCAGGTGTGGGTACCGAAGGCGCTTTTGAGAGGGCTTCAGCCACCATCTCCCACGAACCCTCCCCGGCGTGAAGACAGTCCCGGTCGGGACTACTCTGTCCTGTTGTCTTTTTTCTGCCCAAGGTCATTCCCTCACCTGCCATGCCGGAGCATTACATAATTATTCCGGCTGTAAAAAACATTGACCGGCTATCGTTTCGGAAAATCATTTTTCACGAAGTCGCTTCCTTGCCCAACCCCTCGAGGTTATATCTCTTAACCTTGCTGTAAAGGGTAGAGCGGCTTATGTTGAGCTGCTTTGCGGCGCGGTACATATTACCCCCGGTCTTCTCCAGGGTCTGGCGGATCGCCTCGCGCTCGACGTCCTCAAGGGTCGCGCCATCTTCCAGATGTATGGCTGTCGTGTCCTCATGCTCGCCAGAATCCTTGAGTGGGGTTACGGGTTCAAGATTACGGATCGCGTCTGGCGGAAGGCCAAGGCTGGTATCGGGGATATCATCAACCGTAACCTCCGGCTTGCGGGAGAAGATGAGCACCCTCTCAAGCAGATTCTGCAGCTCGCGCACATTGCCCGGGAAGTCCATGCGCTGAAGAGCGGCAAGCGCACTCGGTGCGAAAACTTTTGACGTGATACCAAGACGGCGGGAGATCCTGCGCCCGAGGGTTTCGATCAGGGCTGGAATATCCTCGCGTCTCTCGGCCAGTGGCGGCAGCACGACCTGCACCACGTTGATACGGTAATAAAGGTCTTCCCTGAACTTGCCTTCAGCTACCGCGGATTCAAGATCCTTGTTCGTGGCGCATATTACACGCACGTCGACATTGATAGTCTTGTTGGAGCCCACGCGCTGGAAACAGCGCTCCTGCAGGACGCGCAGAAGCTTGGCCTGCAGAAGGGGGCTCATCTCCGCAATCTCGTCGAGAAAAATGGTGCCGCCATCGGCTTCCTCGAAACGTCCGATGCGCCGCTGCATCGCGCCGGTGAAGGCGCCTTTCTCGTGGCCGAAAAGCTCGTCCTCAAGCAGGTTCTCCGGCAGGGCGGCGCAGTTTACCTTTATCATCGGCGCGTCGCAGCGCGGGCTCATGCGGTGCAGTTCATCGGCCACCACCTCCTTGCCCGTGC
>JAFGWW010000315.1 GCA_016936955.1 Planctomycetota bacterium
GCTCAAGAACCCCGCAGACGCGAGCCTCTCGCTCAAGGTTGAGCTCCCGTGCCGGCTCGAAAGGCGCTTTCAGAGCCTTGATCGCCACCTCCCTCTCAAGCAGGGTATCCCGCGCGCGCAGCACAACCCCCTGCCCGCCCTCGCCGATCACGTCTATATATTTATAACGCTCGCCGTAATCGCGCTTTGAAGGGTCGCCCGCGTCCTTGGCCCCGCCGAGAAGATCAATCAGCGTATCCCTCGGCAACTTGTCGATGGTCGAGTCGTTGACATCGGGAAGAGCCAGCGGATCGGGTGTATTGTATTTCTGACCTTCAGGGGGCATTCTATTATCCTGAGCACCAAGGCAACTTTGTCCGTACGAATCTATAATATGATTTCCCCTATTGTGAGTCAATCACCTGAGCAATATATTGAGTTATAACCACATCCCATGAATTGGGATAACGGCCATGATGATATGCCTTGTATTCAGGATGGCAATCTGGTAATATTTTGTGAATCTACTTTTGGGCAGTCAAAACCAGACAAAAAAGGGAAGCAGTATGTGCCTCATAACATTTATCATATGGTTCATCCTGATCGCAATATCGGTCGGGATCTCCGCATCGAACACCGTCAGCGGAGAGACATCTGCAATCATAGGCTTTACCTGCATCATTCTTGGAATCGTGCTCCCGATAATCGCCAACTACTGGCGCCCAGCGGTTTCACGTTGGCCAATGCGCAAAAAGCGCCTCATGGACAAGCTGATGTCCGAAGGCGTTCTGGTGCAGAACGATATCGAAAACGGCGGGAAGTATGTGCTAATCTGGCGCGTCCTCCCCGGCTCGGAAAAGAAAATCCCGAAGACAACCCAAGAAGCGTTTGTCGTATTCGAAAACAACAGCCTCCGCATTCTGGGTGAAAAAGAATGTTTCACCACCGACACATTCTCGGTCATCCCGCGCTGCACCGGCCGTTGCAGCCGTTGCTGGGTAATCTGGGCATGCGGCGGCGACTCCACGCGCCTGAAAGTCCGGGTAAAGGATGAAGAGCGCGAATATCTCTTCCAGTGCCGCGAAGGACGAACACTGCGCTCAGCCGCTAAAGCCACCGAGATGATTGAGGAAATCATGCGGGTATCGAAACCGGGAGAGGCGGGGCCTGAACCAGAGGAAGCGTAAAATTTGAACCACGCAAAACTGCTGCCGCTATTGTCAGTGTGTTGCATCCTGCTTGTTGGCGGGTGCGATACACAGGGCATCTCAGGGCCGGGCAAGACAACTACGCTCGGTTACGACCTGTCCAAGCTCAAGGCCCGCGACATCCCCGGCCATAAATCATCCATGCCTTACCATCTGGTCATAGCCCAGGCGGGTGCCACGTCCCCAGAACCGGCACTGACGGAATACTTACGCAAGCAGACCAAGCTGTTCCGTAAAGTAAGCATTATCCCCGCCGCGCCGGAGGTGCGTAACTTTGCAAGCGAGATTGAGCAGAGGAACCCGGAGGAGTTGCTCAAGCGTGCCGAGGCTATCGACGGCGACATCCTACTGCTGGTAGGCGGACAGATCGAGTCGACAAATTCACGCACCGCCGCCAGCTTGGCAGACATGACCATCGTTGGGAATTACGTAATCCCCTCCAACCGCCTTAACGTTTCAGGCAGCGCCCTCGGCGCGATGATCTCGATCTCAAACGGCACTCTGATCATGACGGTGGACGCGAACCATAAACTCTCGAAGCTATCAACATCAGCAAAGAAATACGCCAGCGAAGAGCAGCTGGTGACCAAGTTCAGGCAAGACCTGCTGTTTAAGCTGGCCGAGAACTTTTCGGCGAGACTTTCCGACGCTGCGGGGATTGTGCCACTCAAGGTCGAGCTTACCGACGAAGAAAAAGCAGTAAAACCAAGCGACAAGGATAAGAAGGTTGCAACAGTTTTCATTCTCAGTGACGGCTTTCATGTATCACTGATGATCCCAACAAAATCCACCACAGATAAAGCTGCTTACGTGGAACTCGGCCTCGGCGAGCGGAATTGGGCAACCGGGAAGGGATGGAAGTGGATGGACGCCATCCTTGCCGCCACCACGCACAATGAAGGCATTGCTGTGGCTGAATACCTGGCAGAAAAAGGGGCGCTTGAACTGATCGACGAGAAAAAGCGCGCCTGGCGCATGGACCTAACCGATAAGGAATGGGCGGGAATGATCTCCAGCCTTGAAGAGGAGCTACGCCTTCAGGAAGTTCTGTACGACGGCGGAGATAAGTATAAGGTAGTCAAAACAGGCAAGGGCTATAACCTGCTCCACACCTGCCACAACTTCGCGATTGATCCGCTGGGCAAAACTATGAAGGAACTCAAGGCCGGTTTTCCAAAACCCACGCCAATACTTGAAAAGCAACTGGACATGAAAATCGGCGAGGCCGGAACCGTAAAGTAATCAGGTTTCGATGCGCGGCGGGATGAACCCAACAGGCGGGGCAAGCTCCGCCTTTTTCATGGCCTCACTCCAGTCGAATTCGCAATAGACAATCGTTCCGGCAGCCACTCCCACAGGCAGGAAGATAAGACCGAGGAGCGGGATCAGGAAGAGCAACTGCATCGCCATCCCGAAACCTAACACTTGCCACCAGCATTTTCGGACAAGCAGTTTTTTGTGCTTATTGCGAAGCAGGTTACGCGCCATGCCCACGTCGACAAACCCGCGCCCTGCGTAATAAGCCCCCACCAGAAAAATAGGAACGGCACCCACCAGCGGCACTAGAAGAAGCGGCAAAACCAGCAACGAAAGCCCCAGCTCCTTGGTGGTTATTATCAGGGAATCATAAACGCTGAGAATCGCCGAGCGCAGGGTAAGGCGCAGAGGCATATCGACAGGTTGCTTGGGATGACAGAGCAGGTTCTCCACGCGCTCGCTCAGAATATCATTAAAGGGACTCGCCACCACCATTCCGACCGATGTAAAAGTAAGAGCGGCGAGAACCAGATATACGGGCACTAAGATCCAGCGTGAAAAATCAAGGACAGCGTTTACCGTCCACGTTACGGCATCGCCGAAACACCCCCAGAATTGCCAGTCGTAAGTCCCGGGCTCCCAGTTCCATACAAGATAAAATAAAAGCGCAAGAACGGCGAGGTATAGAACGGCGTTTACCAGTAACGGCAAAACGGCATAGCGCTTGACCCCGCGGCCGCGCAGAAGAATTGCCGCCCCCCTGAAAGGCAAAAGAAAGCCGCCAATAAACCCGTTATCGCCAACCAGTCTGTCGATCATGCACGATTCCCGAATAAAAAAGCCAGAGCAACGCAGATAAAATTGGCGCGGCTCTGGCTTAAACGTTGGATGGAAAATCTGTCGCTACTTGCGTTTGCCCATCTTGCCGACGCGCCTTGCGTTTGCGCGGAGGGGAAGCCCCTGAAGACGGATGAAGCCAGTGGCGTCGGACTGGTCGTAGGCGCCAGCATCGTCCTCCATGCTCGCAACCTTTTCGTCGTAAAGGCTGCAGGGAGATTCGCGGCCGATCACGGTTATGTTGCCCTTGTAGAGCTCAACCTTTACGGTACCGGTGATGTAGCGCTGGCTTTCATTGAGAAGAGCCATCATCCCGTCCATCTCGCGGCAGAACCAGAAACCGTTATAGACCAGCTTGGCGAAGCGTGGAATCAGGGTGTCGCGGAGATTCATGAGGTCGCGATCCATGGCTATGCCTTCGAGATCACGGTGGGCGGCCATAAGCAGGGTTCCGCCGGGAGTCTCATAGACTCCGCGACTCTTCATCCCCACAAAGCGACTCTCCACCATGTCAACGCGGCCGACGCCATGCTTACCCGCAACCTTGTTGGCAGCCATGAGGAGCTTGAGAGGAGGCATCTTCTTGCCGTTGATCGAGACAGGCGTGCCTTTCTCAAAAGCGATTTTGAGAATTTCCGGCTTGTTCGGAGCTTTCTTTGGATCGACGGTAAGCTCAAACATGTCGGGCTGCGGGCAACGGGCGGGGTCTTCAAGCATGCCTGCCTCGAAAGAGATGTGCAGCAGGTTCTCGTCAGAGCTCCACGGTTTCTTGGCCGTGGCCTTGACCGGAATGCCGTATTTCTTCGCATAGGCAATGGCTTCGGTGCGGCCCTTGATAA
The DNA here is from genome assembly GCA_016936955.1 of Planctomycetota bacterium. GTDB lineage: Bacteria > Planctomycetota > SZUA-567 > SZUA-567 > SZUA-567 > JAFGWW01. The sequence continues at coordinate 4,121 of JAFGWW010000315.1, forward strand.
CGGAGTTGAACTCCGCATCGCGCCAGGGGGCGATGACCTTCATGTCGGGAGCGAGAGCAGCGGCGGTGAGTTCAAAACGAACCTGGTCGTTACCTTTGCCGGTTGCGCCGTGGGCGAAGATGGTGCACTTCTCCTGTTTCGCAACCCTAACCATCTCCTCGGCGATGCAGGGGCGGGCAAGGGAGGTTCCGAGATAATACCGGCCTTCGTAAAGGGCGTTCATCTTGATTGCGGGATAGACGTAATCGGCGACAAACTTCTCCTTGAGGTCGGAAACGATGACCTTCTGGGCTCCGCTCTGGATTGCCTTCTTTTTGAGGGCCTTCCAGTCTTCGCGCTGACCCACGTCGGCAGCAAAACAGACGATTTCGTGACCCTTGTTCGCAAGCCACTGGCAGATGACCGAGGTGTCGAGACCACCGGAATAAAGAAGAAGAACGCGTTCAGCCATTGTTTGTCACTCCTGAAAAGTTATTGTGCATCCTTGGCGGCAATCTCGAAGCCATCCTTGTTCTCCACAAGGCAGACGGCCGTCACAGGATTAGTAAAACCGGCAAAAACACCACCTCCGAGAACATGGTCGCAAGCAATCGCGGCGTTGTTCGCGCCGAAATCGGAAATGCGGCCAATGTCGGGGATATTATGCTCGTAGGTCGAGATGTGGACGCACTTGCCCGGCGCAAGGTGGAAAGACTGCACGTCAAGCCCGTCATGACGAACAACGCCGAGCCAGCCCAGATCAGAACCCTTCTCGACCACCGCGGCGATGCGGGGGGTGTTGTAATCGTCTTTCTCGTAGTCCATCACGGCAAGGGAGTACACCAGCGCGTCACGGATATTCATGCCTGATGCGATTTTTTCGGCGATAGGATCGGTCTGCGAGCCGTTTGTGGCGATAGCGATCTCGCCCACAATTTTGGCGCAGTTGTAGGCAATATACGGGTTCTTGTATACGTCGCCCTCGTGACCTTCCTTGGGGACGATGCTTACGCCCTTATCGGAAACGTTGGCGCGACGGTTCGGAAAGCTGCGGGACGAGACGCGGTACATGGCAGACATGGCGCCATCCTTCGTGCGGCCCACGGCAACTATTCTTCCGAGATAGATATTTTCCACTTCTGTTTCTCCTTAAAGCAACGCGGCGACAATAATTACATTGCCGCCGTTTGAAAGGGATAAGTTATCATTTTTCCGGGATTATTACAACAGTATATTGGCAATTAAAATAGGCTAACCAAAGCCTGTTGCCTGCGTAAATCCGGCAGGTATCAGTCTTTGGGAGCCTTACCGGAAATACCCCAGGTTTTACTCAAAAATTTATGCCAGCTTTTTTCAAGATCATTTATCTCGGCTGCGGGGAGCAACTCGCTTGTAATTATGCCATACCCCTGCGCGTCGCGCCCTACCTCCGCCTTTTCAAGATTCTCAAAAATTGTCATCAGCGCTTTTCGGGCATTCTTGTCGCTGTGCATCCAGTCCGCAACACATTCAGCAGCGCCGTAGTGAAAGCCGGTCTTCCTCCCCATGTTATCAACATCCCACTGGGCATAACTGTTAAGCCCCATGACGTATGACAGTTTGGGATATACGCCACCAGAATCTCTTATCCAATCACGAAGAAAGTGTTTGCGGTAAGAAAGCGTCAGGCGCTTCATGCGGGCCTTCTTGCCGGAGGAACCGCTGCTCATCGGGTCTACGGTGGAACGATAGTCCCAGTATTCGTAAAAAGTGGCCATCCCTTCGTTTAGCCAGAAAGGAATGGGCTTCTTGCCCATAAACCGGTGGAAGAGCGCGTGGGTTCCCTCATGCTGGATTACTGGGTGGTAACAGTTGGAGAAGGTCAGAAGGCGTCCCGCCTCCATATAGGTTACCAGCTCAAGTTCGCCGGGTGAGTAATACCCCCTGCTCCCTGTGATCGGACATTTGGCCTGATAAGCTGCCTCGGAAGCAAAGACAATCAGCGTCTGTTTTGCATCAAGGGCGGGTTTCTTTTTCATACCGAAGGCGTTGACGAATACGTCGTAAAAAATCTCCATGAATAGAGAGCATTCGGCGGTGAACTTGGCGTCGATCTGGCTTTTGCAGATCCAGTGGTCGCTTTCGATGGTCCAGAAGCTGTCCTTGTTCTCGACCTTCTTCTCAAGCTCGGCCAGCTTCTTCTTCTCGCTTGCCGTCCAGATCCATTTCTTGACATATCCGGCAGCGGCTGCTTGCGAAGCGGAAAAGGCTACCAGAGTAAAAAGGAGAAAAAGGGATGCGAATTTACGGGATCTCATAGCGCCCTCCATGCGTGAATAATTGTGTGTTCGTTGTGCAATATTGCCTTTACCCGTAATTAAGATACAGCATAACACAAACAGTGTCAATTCTTCTTCGGCTTGTGACCTCCGGGTTTTCGACCCCATGGCCGGGCGCCACGATGCTTGCCCTTATTTGCTTCCTTTGATTTCTCACTTGTTCTGGCTGGTTTCTGGGCAGGTTCCTTGAACATGATAAAAAGATGGTTGAAGCCGCGCAGAAAGAAATTGCCTTCGTCTGCCGCTTTGCGGTAGTTACCCATTTCCAGGGTTTTGTTATGCCGGACAACAGCGACATGGTCTATGGGGGTAAAATATTTGCAGAGAATCCCGAAAAGCCTGAAGCCAATGGGAAAGAACCCCTTACCCTTCACAAACGAATCGCTGACATAAAGCGCCATATAACGGGATGGCTTGAGCACCCGGTGCATCTCGCCGATAGCCTGCTCCATTGACTGGTAATACCCATCTTCCGCCGCGTCGAGTTTGCCGATACAGCGAGGATCGTCGGAATAATTAAGGTGCGTACCGTAAGGCGGATCAACAAAAACGAAATCCGCTTTCTCGTCTTCCAGAGGAAGTTTGCGGGCGTCCACGCGAAAGATGTCCTTACGGGTCGGATTTACATCGTATCCAAGAGCACGCCGACCAAGATCCCGCGCAACATCGAGGGTGGTGCCACTGCCGCACATGGGGTCGATCACGAGGGCTTTTTCCTGAGTGTAACGCTTGAGCAGGTTCCAGATCACATAGCTGGGGGTAGCCCCGGCATAATTGACGTCGCCCTGCTTTCCATCGCCATAATTCTGCGAAGGATAGTCCCAGAGCGTTGTGACCTGCATATCCAAACCCGGCTTTTTTTTATCAACCATTGTAATAACCCATCGGAATCCTTGACCTGACCTGATCAACAAGAGCATGGTCCAGATCGGCAAAAACGACGCCGGTGTCAATCCCGGCATCCACCAAAACCTCACCCCACGGGTTTACTACCATCGAATGCCCGTAACAGAGTTTGCCCGCACACTCACCCGTCTGGGCGGCAGCAATAATATATGACTGCGTTTCAATCGCACGGGCGCGCAGCATTGGCTCCCAGTGAACCTCTCCCGTAATGGCGGAGAAAGCAGCGGGAACAATTATGAGATCGGCACCCATAGCAGCAAGGGCGGTATAATGCGACGAGAAACGAAGGTCGAAGCAGATGCTCATTCCGAGATTCCAGGCGTTCACATCACAGGTGACCATATCCTCCCCGGGAAGAAGCCAATCGCTCTCGCGGTATCTGCGGTCGGGAAGGTCCACATCGAAAAGATTGCGCTTATCGTAAAATGCTATCAAGTTGCCGTCGGGAGCGAGAAGATGACTCCTGTTATAAACTTTCTCACTCCCCTCCCCAGGTGTCAAAACCGAGCCAAGGGAAAGGTAGACTTTCAGCTCTTTCGCAAGCCGGGAAAAGCGGTCGAGAATAACCGAACTATAATTATCAGCAACATCTTTCCAATCCGATTCGGCTCCATAAAAAGTAAAATACTCTGGCAGGCAGACAAGCTCCGCGCCACAAGCCGTGGCGTCGCGCACAAACGCTTCGGACGCGGCGAGGTTTACCTCAACCGAGCCGCTGGAACATGTCTGACAGACGCCGACTCTGAACATTATGCTTTTCCCAAGCAATCAGGCCCGGCGCAAACCGGGCCCATAGTGTTATCGATGATCTTTATAATATCACAGGTTTTTCAGTAATTCAAGGTATTCAGCACGGTCATATCTACCCTCCCTGAACTTCTCTTTCAGGTCGAAGAGTTGCTTCACTCTGGGGTCGGTCTCGGCCGCGCGCTTCTCGGCATCCCGCACCTCTTTTTCGGAGAGGCCGAGTGCCCTGACTTTATCCTCATACTCCATGGGGCTGAAAATTTTGGTGCCGAACGCCTTTAGCAAGCTATCATGCTTATCCTTGACTGCCTTGGCTGCAGCGTCTTTTGCCTCTTCTCTCTCAGCGGCTTTATCTGCTACCGCTTGTTCGGCGGCGGCCTTCTCAGCCTCGGCCTTGGCCTTGTTCTCCTCGATCTCGGCCTTTTTCTTTTTGCGTTCTTCAATCACAGAGCGGCGATATTTCTCCTGCGCCACAATCAACCGGCGTTTTTTGTAATACTCCGCGTTGCTGACAAGGCCATCTTTTTTCATCTTGTCGAGAACCTTGATGGAATCAAGCTCCTCAATTCCGTCCAAAGCACAACAGGCAGAACAGGCTACTTTCCCGGCACCGGTACAGGCCGGGCAAGGCCCCTTACCAGAGACAGTTCCCGTTCCCTTACAACGGCTGCAGGGAGCTTTTTTGGTGCCTCCGCAGGCTTCGCATTTTACTTTTCCTGTGCCGTCGCAATATGTGCACTTAATATATTTTTCCGGTTCTTTTGGGGTATTCTTGTCTCTGGACTTGCCGAAATACTTATCATTCCACTCTTTCCACTCAGGGTTAGGTATCGACCGCACAGACTCGCCGTTTATTTTTCGGGTTTTGCATTTGCCGCATTTTACCATCCCATCCTTGTCGCATTTGGTGCAGGGGAAAGTCTTCTTTCCGTCGCAAATCGGACAGGGAACCGGGACATTAAACGAAACTCCGCTACCCTTGCAGTCCGGACAGTTTTCCGTGCCAGTGCTCATACACTGTTTACAATCCGGGGCTTTGACTTTACTAACGTCTACTGGGGCATCAACGTCAATGACTTCGTCATTCTTCACTGCGGCGTCAGCCGCCAAAAAAACAAAGGTCGCGAAAAACATGAATAATAATGTAGGAAATGATGATCTGACCATGGGATAGGCCTCCAATTAAGATAGCACAGGTTAAGATTTCATTATAGATTTTTCATATGCCCCGCGTCAATAGCTTTATCTTGGCCAAGCCTCTTGACAATCGGGGCATTTATGAGTCCAATATCCCTTCGGCAAAAGTTGGCCGGATTAACCGCAAAAGGCTTGGTATAACATGCTGCAGGAATTGTACCTCGAAAATTATGTGCTCTTCGAGAAGGCGTCGCTGGATTTCTCCTCCGGCCTCAACGCCATTTCCGGAGAAACCGGCGCGGGCAAGAGCCTAATCGCCGGGGCAATATCCCTCGCCCTCGGCGAGAGGGCGAAGGCGGACGTAATCCGCTCCGGCGCGGATAGCGCTGTCGTCTCTGCCGTATTCCACCTCGATGGCAAGACGACCAAGTCATTTATAAACGAAACCGGGCTTGAACCCGACGATAACGGCAACCTGCTTTTCGAAAGGACAATCAGACGCGAAGGCGGTAGCAAACTCAGCATCAACGGCCGCCCCGCAAGCGCGGCATCCGCCCGTTCCGCCGCAGAGCACATTCTCGACATCGCCGCCCAGAACGAACACACCAGAATCACCGAACCGGCATACCAGCAGGAACTGCTCGACAAATTCGGCAAGCTGGAGAAAGACGTAGCCGAATATGGCGAAGCTTTCGCGAAAGCAGCTTCCCTTCTGCGCAGGCTTGAGGCGGGAGACTCTGAGAAAGAACGCGTGCGCAGAAGGATAGAGCAGATTAACGACGATCTCGAGCTTATTGCACAGGCCGGGTATGACTCGGAGAGCGACCCCTATCTCGAAGATCGCATCCGCACCCTTTCGCACTCCGAAGCGATCAGCGCCATATGCCAGAAGGGCGTGGACTCCCTTTATGAAGGAGAGGACTCCATCCAGGACGCGCTCTCGTCACTTATCCGCGAGACGGAGAGCATGACCGACAACTGCCCTGCCCTCAAGGAGGCGCTGGAATGCCTCAACGAAGCGGCAGCAGGAATTGACGAGGCGGTGCGAAGTTACCGTGAAACCGAATCGTCAATCGACTGCTCTCCCGGAGAACTTGAAAGCACGATCGAACGGGCGGAAATGCTGAAAAAGATCGCCCGCAGGCTCGGGTGCGATATCGCGGAGCTTCCGGAGAAGCAGGATAATCTTTCCCGTGAGCTGGACGAACTCTCGGGCTGGGAAACCGATACGGATGAGGTGAAGGAGCAACTGAACAAGCTGCTTAAAAATGTTCGTGAGCTTGGCCTCTCACTCCGCGCAAAAAGAGAAAAGGTTGGCAAGAAACTAGCCAAATCCGTGGCCGCCGAGCTTAACGACCTGGAGATGGAGCAGGCCGGATTTTATGTAGAATTGCGGCCGCTGTGGGCGGAAGGTAAGGACAAGATCGGCATCCTCAAAAGCGCCAACGCCGGTGGGCTTGATGAAGTAGAGTTCATGCTTACGCCGAATCCTGGCGAAGCGCCCTCGTCCCTCTCCGCATCCGCATCCGGCGGTGAAGCATCACGCGCCATGCTTGCGGTAAAGTCAGCCCTCTCGGCAACCCACTTCCCGCCCGTTCTCTTTTTCGATGAGATCGACGCGGGGATTGGGGGGCGTTTGGGCGACACTATCGGCGCAAAATTATCAGATCTGGCCAAAGACAGGCAGGTCATCGCCATCACCCACCTGCCCCAGCTTGCGGCGCACGCGAAGACGCACTTGAAGGTCTCGAAAAAGGTCGACGGTAAGCGCACGACTGCGACCATCGAGTCAATAGATGGAGAGGCGCGCGTCGAAGAGATTGCCCAGATGATCAGAGGCAAGGCGAGCACGGCAACCACCATGGCGCAGGCCCGCGAGATGCTCGACAAGAGCACGGTGAAGTAAAGAGCGAACTGTCAAGCGTCAAAACCACCGGTAAGCTTGCCTATCGCGGCGTTGGCAATGGTCAGCCCGAAAATACCGGTCAGGGTCGGAAGGCTGCCGAGACTTTTTCGTTCACGGCCGCGGGAATAAAATGCCTCCTCCTCACCGGCAAGCTCTTCACTTTCTTCCTGCCGCCTCCCGCGCACAATTTCGGTTGAATAGACACAATCCACGGGGCCATGAAAGCCTCGCTTGCGTAGTCTTTTCCTGACCTGCTTGGCAAGGGGACAGCCACGCACATCGAAAACATCACCAATCCGAACCATAGTCGGGTCGGTGCGCAGGGCGGCTCCCATACTGGAAATTAGCGGAATACCCCTCTCCAGCAAGGCGCAAAGAAGTTCGACCTTGGGATTAAGGGAATCGATGGCGTCGATAACCAGATCCGGCTCACCTTCGAGAACCTGCTGGAGCGTGTCGTTATGCACGAATATCCGCAGCGATTCAACCTTGCAGTCTGGATTGATATCCATCACCCTTGCCTCGGCGACATCTGCCTTGAATTTTCCAATGGTTGACTCGGTGGCGAAAAGCTGGCGGTTAATGTTTGATGCACGGATCTCGTCGAAATCCACTAGACGCAGACGCCCCAACCCGGCGCGGGCAAGGCCCTCTACGACATAACTCCCCACCGCGCCCAAGCCGACCACAACCACATGGGCACCCATAATTTTTTCGTGCGCGTCATCGCCGAGAAGCATTCTGGTTCTTGCAAACCGCTGGGTCACTTTCCGCTCCAGTCAAATATATCCCCGAAAAATCTACAAGCATTATCCCACACACGCGATTTCAGCGACTCCAAATCACAGCCAATGAACTCTGCGATGCCTTCATATATAAGAGGGACATTGCATGGCTCGTTCCTACCCGGTACAGTTTTGCCGTTTATATAAGCATCCGGCGGGAGCATGTCCGGCGAATCGGTTTCAATAAGCAACCTTTCCGGCGGTACCAGCCTGAGCGCTTCTCGCGCGCGGGTTCTCTTTTCCAACAATATCTCACCGGCGAAAGAAAAGTAAGCACCCATTTCGGCAAGCTGCTTCATTGATTCAGCCGAACCACCATAAGCATGAAGAGCAAGACCGTGTTCTGGGAGTCCGGTTTCATTCAGGATATCAATAAGCCAACCCCACGCCTTAAGACAATGAACCGATACCGGGCGCGAAAGCTTGCACGCAAGGTCAAGCTGGAAGCGGAACGCGTCCTCCTGTTTTTCTTCATCTCGCCCATCAATCCAACGGTCAAGGCCGATCTCTCCAACGCCGGAAGGAATGGAATGCAGCATACGCTCAAGCTCATCCTTCCAGCTCCCCTGCACATCATTCACATACCACGGGTGAAGACCAAAACAGGGAATTGTGCTGTTCTCTTTGCAACAGATTTTCGCGACCATTGACCAGTCATTCGGGGAGGTGCCGTTCACCACCATCTTCCCGACTCCGGAATCTCTGGCGCGTGTAATTATATCTGAAAGGTCATTGCGGCAGGCTTCATCCTGAAGATGAAGATGGAAATCGATAAACAGTGCGGGTGAATACTGACTGCTGAGCGGAGAGAAGAC
>JAFGWW010000316.1 GCA_016936955.1 Planctomycetota bacterium
CCTTCCTGGGCACGGCTCCTGAGGCCGACAACCGGGCGGCGATTTTTCCAGTTGCGGTGAAAAAGCGCATGACGCTCCGCCGCAACCTGCTTTCTCCATTCACTTACCTGAGTCTTACTGAATCCGGATACTGGTGCAACCGCTTCAATTACACTCTGCCCCATAATTTCCCCCTTATTACAATTATTACTTGCTACGGCCTCCCTGATCTTCCCAATGCCGAAGCAAAAACCAGATTAAACAAAGACTTCCGGGCCGTCCCCGCCCTTCCGCCATTGCAGATAAAAGTGGTTTACGATAAAAATTGAAAAAACGCAAGCCTTTTTTCTGTAAAAGTTTCGCTGTTCAGTAAAAGTTGATAATCGCATTTTACCGGGGTTTTTCAACCAAGCATTCATCGGACAGGCCGCCGCGACGTTAATCAAGCGTGCCGCCGAATCATTGCATGGCCGCCGCAGATTCACAGTAAGCCGCCAAAAGCCATAAAAACCGCAAAAAACACCATAAAAGCGGCAGAAACCGGTATCACGCAAATAAAGCAGGAAAGCGCGCCCCAAAGCGAGGTAATCTCTTGACAAGCCGCCCCCGCACGTATATTCTATTTAACTTTGTCATTGAGGGCAGAAATGCCTTCGCTATATATTTGTATGGAATTTTTGCCTTTTGGCAGATTCTGAGCCGAAAGAAAGGAACATTGAAATGGCTAAATCGAAATGCAGGCCTTCCGGAGTTCAGCGCGGCGTGCCACGTGGTCGCTCTATGGTAAAGGGCAGCATGGTTGCAAAGCCCAAGAAGACCGCCCGCGGCTAGATCACAATCATCATGGAGCACCGTCTACAGGACAAGAGCAGCTACCCCGGCAGTCAGCAGCCCGGTTTTTACAAAGCCCTTGCACTGGATCTTGACGGTACGCTCCTGAACGCCGACGGTAAACTGGACGGACATGTGATACATGCAATAAAGGACCTGCGCAGAAATGTGCAGGTCTTTTTAGCTTCCGGCAGAATGCTCCCGTCGGTTGAGCCCATATGGCGCGAACTCGGCCTCGACACCCCGATAATCTGTTATAACGGGGCGAAGATAGCCAAACCCGGCGAAGAACCGCTCTTCCACTCCACCTTAGAACGCAATCTCGCCAATGATGTAATCGAGTGGGCAATATCCTCCGGCATCCACATCAATATCTATTCCGGCGACAAGCTGTACATATACAGCGAATCGGAGTCATCCGTCTGGTATTCAAAGCAGTTCTCCGTGCCGGTCAATCACATCACCCCGCAGGAATACCAGCAACTCTGCGCGCCAACCAAGCTTCTCGTCATCGTAAACGAGGACGAACTTGCAGGCACCTTCTCCGAAATGCAGGACCGCTTCGGCCACGGAGCCTTCCTGACCACGAGCAGCCGCAGATTTGTGGAGGTTCTGCCGCAGGGAGTAGACAAAGGCGCCGCAATTATGACCCTGTGCGGCATAACCGGGATAGCGCCCGAAAGGTGGGTTGCGGCGGGCGACGGCATGAACGACCTGGAAATGCTCACGGGCGCCGGCCTCGGCCTCGCCATCGAATCGGGCAACACGGAACTCCGCAACCACGCCAAATGGGTAATCCCCCACCTTGGAAAAGGCGGTATCGACCTGCTCGCGCGCCACGCGTTTACCCAAGCCTAATGCCAATAAACACATCATACCAAAACACCTCGTTCGCCCTGAGTTCGCCTAAGGGTAGAGGATTCTGTCCGTACTTCGACAAGCTCAGCACGAACGGAAACGGGACGGCAAAATACATGCCTCTTGCGAAACTACGCAATCGATGCTATTATCTTATCCAAACCCTTTGAACGTGATGATTTAGGTTGACAAAGGGGGCCGTAAAGGTTAATCTAAATTTTCAATCTCAAATCGGCTGCCAGCCGATTGTCGACTCACTTTCTTGAAGAGGTCCATAAACAGAATGAGCGATCACTCCGAAATCGATTCGGGCAACGATTATCAGGATACTTACAACAGCGACGAAGGTCTGGCGGTTGCCGAAATGGAAGCGCCTGAAGCCGCCGATGGCTATGACTACGACCTGGAAGAGATACTGTCCCCGGAGTTTCTGGAGACCCCCGAAGAAGCCGCCCTTGAACTCGGCAGCGCCGAAGAATATGAATACGAGGAGAAGGAGGAGCGTTCATCCTTCCGCTCCCGCAGAAGCAAGAAAGACGTAAGCGACCTCGACCCCGTAGTCTCCGCCCGCCGCATCAAGAAGCAGCGTCAGGCGAAGCTGATTATCTACGGCATCGTACTCCTTCTCGTTCTCGCCGTGGTCATTGTCGGAAGCCTCCGCATCCCGGTCTTCCTCCACGCCGGCGGCTACCTCGACACTCCGCGCATCTGGCCTTGGACAGTAATACTCCCGCAGGAGGAAGCCCCCAAGGAAACCACCGTCATCAAAAAGTTCATGCTCAGTAACGGCAAGGAGATAACCGAGGACGAATTTAACGCCATCTACGAACCGGCGCAGAAAACGGCCAACCGCGCCTCCTCCCTCTTCTTCGACGCGGAGGAGAAATACAAGGCAGCGACGGTCAATGAAAACCTCAGTGGAGCCGAACGCAACAGCCTCGTTAAAGAAGCGGTGAAACTGGCGCAGGAAGCCGCAGAACTGATCAACGACGAGTTCCTCGAAAACCTGCGCAACTACTCCGGCCCCAGAAAGATCAACAGCCTGCTGAAACGCGCCGAAGAGGATCAGGCGGAAGCCCTCCTCAAAGCCGGAACCTGGAAGCGCCAGATAACTATCGAAACGGAAGAGTAAACTCCGGTTCCGTTACGCGCGCCATCTTTTGAGTTTTCCGGGCATCAATCGCGGCCGCAAGACCGGGGATGTTGGCAGCAAGGCTTTCCTTATCATGGGCAGATACCTTATCTGTTTTCTATTCGCCATTCTCGCCTGCCCCGCGCTGTTTGGGGGAGACGCCTCCCTTGACGGCCCCGAGCTCGAAGACTTCACCGTAAACGATACCGCCACCGATAAAAACCAGACCGGCCTCAGCCGCGAAGATTTCCTTTTTGTGGAAAAGATGCTGGAGGCCAAAGTCGCGGCCGGAACCGCGGACAAGGACGAGATCGAAAAGCTCCGCCGCCTGCGCAATATAATCAGGGCCCAGCTCACCCAGATCAAGGTCAAAACCGATCAGGAGAAGGAACTCTACAGCAAGATGGTGGCCATGCTCCAGAAAAACGTGGGCAAGGCCAAAGACGCCAGAAGCGCCCGCGACGCCCTCGCCATGTTCTACCTCTTCGCCGACCAGCCCGAAAAGGCGATTGAGCTTCTGCGGAAAAACGGCCCTGCGTCATCGTCAGACATCTATCACGAGCTCAAGCTCGCATATACCAACCTCCGCCTCGGGGACTACCGCGAAAGCGGAAGGAATATCGAGAAAGCACGGGACATCATCCGCACCCGCCTGCCCCTCCTTCTCTCCGAGCCGGCCTTCTGCGATACCATCACCGCCTTCCGCCTCTACACCCCGATAAGCAAGAGCAGCTTCAATCCCGGCGACACGGGGCTGATATATCTTGAGATAGCCGGTTCCGAATTCAAGACCGACGCCACCGGCAAAGCCTCCTGCAACCTCAACTTCGGCTTGGCAATAAAAGACGAGATGCAGGAAGTGGTCTGGGAGAAAGCAGATTACGGACAATGGGCGCAGACCTATCAAGGCCCGCTCCGCGACCTGCACGTAAGCATCACCATGCGCATCCCCAACAACCTGCCAGACGGCAAGTACCATATATTTGTCACCTGCAAGGATGTCTTCTCCGGGCGCACAGGAATCTCCAGCAGTGATTTTATGGTCGGCTCCTCCACCGCCGAGAAGACCAAGACAACGCCCAAAAAGCAGGAAAAATACGAACCGGATGACGCGAAAAAAGCGGCCGAGAAGGAGCTTCAGGAAAAGAGTTTCGAGGAAGAGCTCAGGCGCATAAGGGAAAGGCAGAAACAGAGCGACGAAGCTTACAGAAGGAACGCCGACATCCTGCACTGGGAACAATAGGGGCTTGACCAGTCGACGCCCTATAGGGTATTATAAAAAAGGCCGTTCGCCATGCGTCCGGCCTTTTATGTTGCCGAAACGACAAGCACCCGGAGAGGTTGATGAATATCCACGAAGCACTGCAATATGCCGCCCAGAAAAGCACCATCGTGCGCGAGAGGAAGAACCTTCTCTACACCTTCGGTTCAACCCGCCTCCCTTACGTGTGCCTCTCTGAAAGCCCCAAGAATCAGGGAGATATAATCGTCCGCCGCGGAGAGGTAACGGCCGAGCCTCCGGCTATCGCAATGCCGGGGCATGAACTCAGCTTCGAGGGCTTCGATTTCGACCACGGCAACGAGGAAGAAGGCGAGGACGTGACGCACGTCATGCTTGCCCGCAGAATACAGATCCCGCCCGCGA
>JAFGWW010000317.1 GCA_016936955.1 Planctomycetota bacterium
ATTGATCTGGTCTTGTCCGGTTGCTTGCTCGTGGCCTGCTCCAACGCAAGTCCACCCAGAGTAACCAGCAACTGCTGGCTCATCCGTTCCTTGCCGTGTTCCGCTACGGCATGGGCGATTTCGTGGGACATGACCACGGCGAGGCCGGTGTCATCTTTAGTGACAGGCAGGATTCCGGTATAAACAACAACCCTCCCTCCCGGCATGCACCATGCGTTCTGCGCCTTGTCTTCCACAAGATTGAACTGCCACTCGTAACCGCTTAGGAGCTCCGACTTGCCTTTGGAGTTGAAATAACGATCGACAGCATTCGCAATGTTTGTGCCGACCCTCTTTACCCTTTCGATCTCGGCAGCATTATTGCTGAGCTTATTGCTTTTCAGAAAATCGTTGTACTCCCCCAAAGCCATTGAGTTAAGGGAAGATGATGAGACAAGCGAAAGCTGCTTGCGCCCCGTTATGGGTGCTTCGTCATAACATCCGCCAAAAACAACAACCGCGCAAAGCGATATGGACAGGAATATCCGGCTAAGTCCCATGGCATTTCTCCCGGCTAAGGTTATTCCTCTTCAAAAGGATTTTTTATCGTCTTCGTAACAGAGACCGGCTTGCCCTTCTCTTCCGGTTCGGCAACCGGGGGAATCTCGATTTCAGGTTTCTTCTCAGGGATAAAGCCGGCCGGTTTCGGCATCAGTTTGTCCGCGTCGCTTTTGGAGAGAATCACCGGTAAGGTTTCATGCGAGAGCGTGAGCACCACTCCGCTATCGGTTTCCGCGCCCATCTTGAGCTCAAAACTCTCCTCGCCCACGGTTATTTTAACAGAGCGGGGAAGCGCATCCGTTTCTGCTTCATCCTTCTTCCCGACAATACCTGTGGCCTTCAACCCGCCGAGAAAGGCAAGATATTTATCAACCGTTTCGGTCGAAGCCACATCCTTCTTTCCGGCAAAATCGAGGGTCCAAATCTGATTACCCTTCTCGTCTTTCGTGCTGGTAAGTGAGAACGACGCAGGGCCGTCGCTGACAGCAATCGCGTCTGCTTCTGCAAATTTGGCCGGGACAATGGAACGACCGAAATCGAGGACATCGTTAAGGTCAGCGAAGATTCCTTTCACGTCCTCGCTCTTCATCACGAGAGCGCTGTCTTTTGCGCCGACGCTGACGTAGGCTCCGTCAAGGCCGGGGTGGTCAAGGCCGAGGAGCATGGTGCGGCTCTCTCCGCCCTCAAGGCCGATATCAAGCGTGCACACGGGAAGGGAAAAGCCGAACTGCACCATACCTTTGGGATCGGTGTAGTCAGCAACTTCCCACTTCGAGAGTTTCTCCGCGATCTCATCAACCCGCAGTTGCTTGAGCTGGAACCCGGTCTGGGGCGCAACAAGCTCCCACTTGGAATCCTTGTCCTTCCGTTTTACGGAGATAATTTTGTCGCCATGCTTCAGGCTGAGGGAAAGGATTTTTTCTTTCTCTATGGTCGGCGCTTTCAAACCGAAGAGGGTCACGCCGCTCATGAAAAGATTATCGAAGGTCCAGGTCGAAACCTGATAGAGGCGGTCCTGCTTATCCTTGGTGTAGAGGTAAGCCTTGTCGCCCTTGCCGTCGCGCACGGCGGAGAGGCCCACGGTTTTGCCGTCCTTGAGGGTAACGATGCAATCGTAGACCGGCTCGTTGAGGCCAAGCTCCTTCTTCTTTCCGGGATCCACCACATCGTCGACCTCGAAGCTGAAGACGTTATCGACCAGCCTGTCGAGCATATCCTTTTTAAAGTCATCTCCCGTGCCGCCGGATACGAGCTTCCACTCATACTCGGCCCTGGCGGGAGCTGCCTTGTCCTCCCCTTCTTTCGCATCGTTCTTTTTCTCAACTTTCTCGAAGGAAAGAATATGGTCGGGATAGGTGATATCCAGTTTGGCAATATCGGCTTTGTCAACCTTGATTACCTCGCGGTGAATCCATTTGCGGCGGCTGGGCTTGGTGTCGCCGTCCCACATGGCGAGTTCACTGCGGAGGCTTTTGCCTATGCTGTAAACAGTCTTGTCGCCAGCAAGCCGGACCAGACTCGCGTCGCTGCCACGGTTGCTTCCGATATACATGGAGAAGGCCGGAGATGCACCTGCTCCGGCGTAAAGATTAACCTTCAGCCCCTTCTTCTCCGAGACCTGATACTCGTCCTGCCGTTCCTCACGATCGGAAACGAAATCGCCCTTCATCTCTATCAGGGTTTTGAGAAAGCTGTCGATCATCTCCTTGTTCGCGGGGGCGTCCCATGCAGTGGCCACAACCCAGTCGCTGCCGTTAAGCCTTACAACCTTCAGCACGGGGAAGCTTTCTGTTTTTGCAGCATCGCCTTCCGCTTTCTTTTCATCGGCATTGTCGTTGACGACAAACTCGATTGCCGTAACCTTGTCGGCGCTTATCCCGGCGGGCATCAGGTTCACAAGCTTGGCCTGCTCCGAAATCGGGCGCTCGACCGGCGTGCGGTCAGAGATGACAGACAAGACCACTAGACCAACAAGAGTTGCAAGCATAATATAAAGCTGTTTAGGTTTCATTACTTCACATCTCCACTAGCAAATAATATTAACAAGCATGGTGTCATAAAGTTATTCGGCGCCAAGGCTCTCGGCATACGCTTCGCGACGGCGCTTGCGGTAAAGCACCATGCCGATACCGGCGACAATGATTACGAGCTGGGGGATCACAAACTGCATGGCCCACCAGAAATCAACGTTCTTGTCAGATATATCCATAACAACGGTGGCACGATAGCTCTTGTGCTTGAGTTTATTGATATCGCGCAGGTCTTCATTAGGATTAAGGTAATTGACGCAATTGACCAAGAAGAAAACGCCTTCGGCATAAGTCCACTGAGAGTTCTTGAGCGATACCGGCTCAAGCAGCGTATTGCGGTTAAATATCCTTGCATTAGCAATAAGTATAAGTTTACCCGGCGCAGGTGTGATATCGGTCGGTGTATTGACCGGCGGCTTGGGCGGACGGCCAGGAGAGGCAGGCTCTGCCGGCCACTCGGGAATCGACTTGCCGGCGAAGGCATCCTTAAACTGTCCCTCAAGAATTATGCCGAGGGGGAAGCGCTTCAGTTTGCTCTTATCCTCTGGCGCCTCGATATCGCTCATCTTCTCAACCCCGGCGCCGAGTTTGGCTGTCCAGCAATTGGGACCGGAATTGATTATGCTGGTGAGAGCCAGCTTGTTCTGCTTGATCTTTTCATCATTGATCGAGAGGGTTGAGCCCCAGACATAGCGAAGCTGCGGAATGCCTTGCAGAACGTCGTGCTTGAAGTTAAGCGAATCGCCCTTGATTACGCTGTGCATGTGGAACCAGTCAGGAAATGGCTGCGGCATCCATCCGAAAGGTGTCTGGGTATACTGGACAAGATTGGTTGAATCCGCGTCCATCAGTACATCCTTACCAACCGTCACGCCATCAGGCTCAAGGATACGATTAACGTTTGTCGTAATCTCCTTGCGCTGAATACCGTAGCTATTGCCCTGCATTGCATAGTTAAAAGTCTGCTCCTGCACGGCCATGAATACGGGCTTGCCGTTAACGAGGGCACGGTTAATCTCCCACAGTTGACGATCATTAAGTTCTTCCGGGTCGACAACCACAAGCACGTCAAACTCTGCCGGTAGCGGGTCATCCTTGGTCAGTTTTACCCGCTTGACATCGAAATTATCCTGCTTGATATAAGGCGCAAGATATTCATACTCGTCATCCGGCGGCGGAACCGGCCGGCCAAGCTGCATGAAAATCTGTGCCTGCTGCGGGTCGATTTCCTTGATGGGAGCCACGAGGGCGACGACCGGCTTTTTCTCGCGGGTCATCTTGTCGATATATTTGATGATATCATACTCAAGGCGTGATACTTCCCCGCTAAGAACCTGCGGGATAACCTCACTCTCCTTAGTTTTGTAAGAGATCTCGATACCACTGTAGATAAGCTTGGCGGTAACCGAGTCGCCCTCGTTAACCTCAATCGGGAAGGGCTTGATTTTCTTTAGCAGGCGTTCCTTGATGGAAGACTCCGGATCGTCCTTTTTCTTCTCTTCCTCGCCGGTCAGTTCAGCAATGGCTTCCTGATGGATAACGGTATAGATGAACTTGCCGCCTGAAACCATCTTGAGGGACTCGAGCTTGTCGCGGACGCTGGTCTCGAGTTGGTGCAGTTCGGGGGGAAGTTTGTTGCTGGGAGAAACGATATACTTCACGCTTACCGTATCGTCAAGACGCGATAGTATCTTGCTGGTGATCTCGTCGACGGTGTAGCGATGGTCCTCGGTAACGTCGAGGCGGCCGAAGTCGCTCTTCATGAAAAGGCGGTTGGACACTGCACCGATCACGAGCATCATTACAATCGAAAGGGCGAACATGACATTGGCGTTCGTACGTCCGCGGCGTTCATTTCCGATGATGTTCAGAATAATGAAAATCGCGATCCAGACGAGGAAGAACAGGATGTCAGCCCCGCGCACAAGGCCGCTGGCCATGGTGTCGAAGTGGCTGAAGATGCCGACAAAAGCACCGATGTCCTCGCCGAGGTTCTCACCAAAACGGTCGAGGAACTTGCTCATCGTCTCCTGCGTACGCGGAATCCCGAGCATGAAGGCAAAGAACAGAGCCGGCGCAGTCAGAACAAAGGCTACGATCTGGTCTTTGCAGAGGCTGGAGATGAACATCCCGAAAGAGATGAAGAGCGCACCAAGCAGAACAGCTCCGGCATATCCGCTCACTACCGGCCCGATATCAAGGAGCCCCCAGAAACCGGTTTCAGAAAGCGCTTCATTCCCGGATGGGCTGAAGGCAACCATCATCATCGGCACAGTCAGGGTCAGGGCAAGGGTAATCAGATAAAAGGAGAAGCACGCCATGAACTTGCCGAGCACTAGGGCGTAAGGCTTCATCGGCAAGGTAAGGAGCATCTCGAAAGTATTTTCCCTGCGCTCTTCCGACCACGCGCGCATCGTAATTGCCGCCACGAGAAAAGCCGCGATCCCCGCGAAGATATGAAAATACTCGCGCATCCCGGCAATCGGCATCTCGAAAAAGCTTTTTCCTCTCATCACATAAAGGGAGAAGAAATTAACGAAGAGAAGAAAAACGAAGATGAAGATATAACCGACGGGGCCGGTGAAATAAGCTTTGAGCTCCCGCCTGAAAATGGTTAGCGCCTGCTTCACGCCGCACCTCCCTTCTTTTCAGTGTTGGTAAGAGCAAGGAATGTTTCTTCAAGAGAGTATGGAAGCTTGGCCAGCTCGGAAACCTGCCAGCCCTTTCCCGTAACGAGTTTGCCTAGTTCATCAATCATAGCGGAATCATCGGGGCCGACGAGAACATAACGGCATACCCCATCCGCCTCGGTGGTCTCGGCAACATGGCTGATCGCCCCCAGCTTTTCAAGCTCCGCGTCCACCTCTTCCTTTCCGGCGCAGACCGCAAAAGCCGCGCGGCAGGTTTCGTGGGCCATCTCGCGAAGTTCGCCGATAGTACCCTGCCCCACGATTTTCCCGTTATTGATAATGATAATGCGATCGGCCATCGCCTCGGCTTCCTGCAGGATGTGGGTAGAAAGGATAATGGTCTTTTCCTTGGCGAGTTCGCGCACAAGATCGCGGATGTCCTGAATCTGGCGCGGGTCAAGGCCGCTGGTGGGTTCGTCAAGAATCAGAACCTCGGGGTCGTGAATCAGGGCCTGCGCAAGGCCGGTGCGCTGCTTGTAGCCTTTGGATAGTTCCTGAATCGGACGGTGGAACATTTTCTTCAGTTTGCACTTGTCGACCACGAAGTCGATCCGCTCCTTGAGTTTCGCCCCATCAAGCCCCCTGGCCCGACCGACAAAATCAAGATACTCGCCCACCTCCATATTCATATAAAGGGGTAGCACCTCGGGCAGATACCCGATCATGCGCCGCACCTCGAGCTGCTCCTCAAGAATAGACTTCCCCCCGACCTCGGCATTGCCGGAGGTGGGGTAAAGATATGTAGTAAGAATTTTCATGGTCGTACTCTTGCCCGCGCCGTTGGGCCCAAGCAGACCGACCACCTCGCCTTTGGCCACCTCAAAACTGGCAGACTCTAAAGCTACCACCGACCCGTAATTCATAGTCAGTCCAGTTGCTTTAATCATGAACGCTCCTCCCAAAACCGTAAACCAGTTGCCGACAGTTTTCGAACACAACAGCGCAATAAACCTGTACCGGCAAGCACCACCCGACCACATAACGGCCGTAAGCGATTCCCGACAAAGCCTTACCGCCAAACCCGATACGGGTAAAGCCGATGTGCTCTCTGAAAATATTCATTTAGTAAGGATATGTCAATTTTCAGAACCATACCCTCGCCAGAGACACATAAAAAGCAAGGGCATGACAATACCCAGATAAAGGGGGTGATTATATAGGAATCGCCTCATCAAGGCAACATGGTGAAAAAAACTACGGCATGTTAAGATAGGCACCTGCGATGGCATTCTCTATATCCATGATACTGAAGGGTTTATAGACGGCACCGTTCGCGCGCCCGATTATGTCAGGAAGTTTCTTATGCTCCGGACGGCCGGTAAGGATGACAACCTTGGTATTCGGGCGATTTTTATGCATCCACTCAAATACCTCAAACCCGTCAAGTTGACCTTCAAGAATAAGATCAAGGAAAACTATATCGTAGCTCTTGCTCTCCATCAAGGCGATGGCCTTCTCGCCACTCGTTACCGCATCAACCTTGTCGTTTGAAAGCATGCTGCGTATCAAATCCTGCAGAATAACCTCATCGTCAACCACTAGGATATCAAGATTGTGGGGTGTGGTCTCCCTAGCGGGAGCGTTATCCTCGACTCCTGTCGAGACGGATTTCACATCCC
>JAFGWW010000318.1 GCA_016936955.1 Planctomycetota bacterium
AAAGGCGGGGCTGCCCGTTCCCCGGCAGTGGGACGACCTCGCCCGGCCGGAATATTTTTCGTGGGTTGGCTCGGGCGACCCGAGGCGCAGCGGCTCGGTTCATATGTGTTACGAAATAATCCTGCAGGCCGAAGGGCTTGAGAAAGGCTGGAAGACAATCACCCTCCTCTCGGCCAACGTGCGGCGCTTCGGCGACAGCGGCGGTACGGTGCCCAACGAGATCGCCGCGGGCGACATCGCGGCGGGAATGGTGATCGACCAGTACGGCCAGCGCGTGATCAACACCATCGGCGAGGAGTATCTCAAATTCATCCTCCCCGCCGACATGACCCTCGTGGGCCCCGACGCGATCGGCATAATCAGGAACGACTCCAACCCGGTGCTCTCCGACCTCTTTGTGCAGTTCGCCCTATCCGAAGAGGGGCAGCGCATCCTCTTCCAGCATCCCGGCACCAATGGACAGAAGAAAGACCTCTGCCGCATGCCGGTTGTCGAGGCATTATACTCCGACCCTCAGGCGCCCAAGAACAACCCCTTTACCTTCAAGGGCGGTTTCGCTTACGACGTCAAACTCGGGAGCAAGCGCTGGCGTTTCGTCAACGACCTGATCGGGAGCTGCCTGATCGACTCCCACGAAGAGTTATGCGGCGCGTGGAAGGCAGTTATCGAAAAGGGAGCGCCGGAGGATCTGGTAAACGAGCTCTGCGCCCTGCCCTTCAGGCCGGATGAGGTTGAAGGATTGATCAAGGCGTGGAAAGAAACCGTAACAAGGGAAGAGGCGATAAGCCGCATCGGCAACGAGATGCGCGAGCGTTTTGCGGCAATTTCAGCAAAGGCAAAGAATGACTGACACACAGACCCCCGCAATAGAGATAACGAATATCACGAAATGTTTCGGCGAGGTGACAGCGGTGAACAACGTCTCCCTCACCGTAAAGGCGGGCGAGCTTTTCTTCCTCCTCGGCCCTTCCGGTTGCGGCAAGACCACGCTCCTGCGCATGCTCGCGGGGCTTGAGACGCCGGACTCGGGCACCATTAAATTCGCTGGGCAGGACATGAGCCAGCTACCGCCCCAC
This sequence comes from Planctomycetota bacterium, assembly GCA_016936955.1. Lineage (GTDB taxonomy): Bacteria > Planctomycetota > SZUA-567 > SZUA-567 > SZUA-567 > JAFGWW01. Next base: position 1,077 of record JAFGWW010000318.1, read on the forward strand.
AAGCGCGGCGCGCCCATGGTTTTCCAGAACTACGCCCTCTGGCCGCACATGACGGTCTTCGATAACGTCGCTTTCGGGCTTGTGGAACGGGGGGTGGATAAGGAAGAGATTGCCAAGCGCGTTGACCGCGCCCTCAAGCAGGTCAGCCTCGGCGGACTTGACAGGCGCCGCCCCGGCGAACTCTCCGGCGGACAGCAGCAGCGCGTGGTCCTTGCCCGCGCCCTCGTCCTCAACCCCGGCATTGTCCTTCTCGACGAACCCCTCTCCAACCTCGACGCCAAGCTGCGCCTCGAGATGCGCGAGGAGATTGAAAAACTTCACGCCACCACCGACATTACCTTTGTCTACGTCACCCACGATCAGGCCGAAGCCCTCTCCCTCGCCGACCGCCTTATCGTTATGGACAAGGGCAGAATCCGCGCCATCGGAGCGCCGACCGAACTCTATCACCGGCCGACCGACCATTTCTGCGCCGACTTTCTGGGCGAGGCTAACTGGATAAGCGGCAAGGTCTGCAGAATCATGAGCAGCGAAGCGGAGGTCGAGACGACCTTCGGCACATGGCGCGCCGCCCTCCCCGAGAGCGGAGTTACGGAAGGCGAAAAGGTGAGCATTCTCGTGCGGCCGGAGAATATCTCCATGGCCCTGCCGAAATCCCCCGACGGGCTCAACCACCTCAGCGCCACGGCGAAAGCGGTGCGCATGAACGGCTCGACCGTTACGGTGCAGCTCTCGGCCAACGGCCTCGACTTCAAGGCCTGCCTCCTCAACCGCCACCTCGCCGCCCTCGAAGCGGGCCGCGAATATGAATGGGGCGTCAAGCCAGACGCTACGGTTATTGTCAAGAAATAGCGAGAGGCTGATGAAACCGATATGCATACATATCATCAGGCCAAGCATGTATGGGGCAGGCATGCTGGCTCTCGTCTGTCTTTTCATGGCCGCCTTTGGGATTGATCTGCACTGGCGCGCTGAATTTAGCCGCGTGGAAAAAAGATTAAGACCTTTCTATCTATTATCGCTCGTATGCGAAGTCTTTGGGCAGCCTATCCCGGCCTCCGCAGAGCTTAACAAAATGATTCATGATGACAGGAAGAAATATAATCGCTTTCTTCCGTCTCCAGCACTTAGCTGCATTATCCTTAAATCGGCCGCCGGGATAACAGTATACGCTTGCGGATATAACGACATTGACGAAGGTGGAAAAGGCGACGATCTGACTTATGACAGCAAGAATGACAGGCTGGTATATGATCACGTTTATTATGGAAAGCTTTTCGATAAGGTAAGGATAACCATGATTGCGATAGCCGTGCTTCTGCTCGCATGGTGCTGCTACTGTTACAAGCGCATTCTGGATGACAGAAAAATACGCAGGTCATGGCGCTAAGGATAACTGAAGAGAGGGAGACCACATGCCAACAAAACCGGTACGCAAGAAGGCTGTTCTGAAAAAACATCCCGCCTTGGCACCCCATGAAAATTCACAGATAAAACCGGAAGGCGAGCGCCCCTGCCCCATCTGCGGCGCGGTCATGGAATCAAATATTGTCAAGGGCGTGAATGTTGACCTCTGCGCCGAGCACGGGGTATGGCTTGACAATGGCGAGCTTGAAAGTATTGTCAGGAAGATCAAAGGGTATGAAAAGCGGCGCGCCAGCAGCGCTGCGAAAAAAGCCAAGAGCGAAGGCAAGCGCGACGCGCTGGCGCTGGGTTGGCTCTCCCTTCTTTTCGAATGATTCCTCCGCTGATTTGTACGTGATAACCAGTATTTTTACAGACCACCCAGCGCGCGAGACGCGGCAAAGCATCCCGTTTCCCGCCCGAAAGCCATCCTTTTATCAAATAGGCGCTAAAGATCAGGCCCCGAATGCCGAAAAGATTATATACAGGGAGTATTTAGCCCAGGCGGTCGATTTCATCATGTACCGGGCAATCGGTTTCAACGGGATATGCAATGAACGAATTCAGGGACTCTTTCGGCAAGCTTGAAAAGATATACGATAAGGTTCCGTCCGTTCCCTGCGCGGCCTGCGGAAAGTGCTGCGTAAGCCCCCATGTGACGATTCTCGAATTCGCTTACATGCTTGAGCACATGCTCGGTTCTTTCGAGCGTCACCATCTAGCCAAACTTGTCGCCGCGCCGGTTAAAAAATCCGCGCTGCACAAAGGCAACAACGAGTGCTCTTTCCAGACCATGAACAAACTCTGCGCAATCCACCACGCCCGTTCCCTCTCCTGCCGCATCGAGGGGTTGCCAGTGCTGGAGGCCATGGGCATCCGCGCGAAACCTATCTGCGAAAATATTGAAGATCGTAAAATCAGCGTGACCGTACACCCCCGCGACATCGACATCTGGGTGGAGCAGGTTTTCGGCCTGAGCGAAGCTTACCATGATGTCTATTCCGAGCCGTGGTTTGTCAACGCCCTCACGCCGGAATGCTGGTGGGCCATCATCTTTGACGAAAAGATCGGGGACGACTTCTTCCTCTCCATGCGCGAACGCTTCCGCAGCGAGTTCGATATTGAGTGGCTCAAGCCATATTACTCGAACCACACCAAACTCCCCTGCAAACTCGCCAACATCCGCGACTTCTTCAACGCCAGCACCAACGGTGAAGCGGAGAAGGCGATGAAGCTTATCAAGCAGGTGATCCATAATTATCCGCGCACCGGCTCGTACTATCTCCACGAAGGCAAACAGTTCTTCCTGATGATGAAGAAAATCGTCAAGGACAGAAGCGCCGCCTGATATCCAACAGTTCTTCTTTCCAGCAAAAATCTTTCTGCACTTTTGAGGCACCATGCTATGTAGAGCCGTTGTCATCCTGAGCGAAGCGAAGGATCTTTACTGTGTCATGCAAGCAAATCGCAGAGCAAAGATTCTTCACTGCGTTCAGAATGACAAAACATAAAGCTTATCTCCTGAACAAAAGCAATGGCTGATATTCGCCTGCCGCTGGAGTTTATTACTCGCGCAGTACGGGATGTAAATATATCCAAGCTTACCCTTCCCGCAGACACCCGCCTTTCCATTGACAAGCACGTCCATGGTCGATAACCTTGTAGTCATGAATGGGGCTGGAGAGAGATATGCCTGAGCGGGTCGGCGACGAAAACGTTGGCAAAAACACCTGCCCTTCCTGCGAGGGCGAGGTGGGGTCGGGCGCTGTCGTCTGCATCGGTTGCGGATACGACTTCCGCACGGGCGAGAAGATCGAGCCAAAGATCGAAACCTCGCCCAGCGGCTCCCTCGCAAACGCGGTAGACCTGCCGGAAAATATCACCCCGCCCGAGCCTTATCTGAACCCGGCCGGATATTCGCCTACGAGCGCTCTATTCGCTTTCGTACTCTCCTCGGCAACCTCCGTAATTCTCGGCGTGGCTTACGCGGCGGTGTGTTTTTATTTTCCGGAGATGGTGCGGCAGCTGGGGCAAATCATGGCCGCTGTTTTTTTCGCCCTTCTCTCGGGCGCGCTAACGACTCTTATCGCTGACAGGGTAGGCCAGGTTACCATACGCTCCCTCGCCGCGGGAATGGCTTTCGCCTGCGGGTTTATCCTGATCTATTCGGCGTGGGTGGCGCATCTAGGCCTTGCCGTAAACGGCTGGCACGGCTTTACGCC
>JAFGWW010000319.1 GCA_016936955.1 Planctomycetota bacterium
GCCTCGATCGCCCGCTCGTCGCCTATAACCCCGAGGGCCCGGCTGCTCCGCTTGCGCACGCCGCTGAACGAGCTGTTTACGCCGTTGTCGAGCAGTTTCTGCAGGACGTCCAGCCTGTCCTTGCGCCGCGCGAGCTCAATGAAAATGCGCTCCATAAGGGGGCGTAGCTTCTCAACCTGCATGCGGCGGATAAGTATGTCGAGGCTGCGCGAATCGTTCATCTGCCCGCAGGTGGCGATAACCAGCTTGCGCGTTACCCACGATCCGTCGCTTGAGGCGCGCTCGAGCGGATCGGCGATCATGTCGCCGAGGGCGATCAGCTCTTTCGAATATTCCGCGAGTTTCTGGCCGCCCGTGTTCTGGCGCGGAGACTGGAGGATGACCCACGCTTTCTTGTAAACCTCCTTGTACTTCTCCTTCCGCTCACTCTCCATCTGGAGCTTGAGCGCCTCGGCCGCCGGGTACCACTTGTCGCCGAACTTCTCATACCCCTTGCGCCGCATGGATTCGTCGGCGGTTATCCATTTGCTCCCGGTCCAGACAAAGCCGGCCGCGAGGCGGGCTTTTCTGTCGTCGGGACGGAGGGAGACGGCGATTGTGTAGTGCCATTTTGCCTTCTCCGGAAGGTTGTTCTTGCGGCACCACTCGGCGAGCTCCATCTGCCCATCGAAGTCTTTGTCCTTGAGGCGCTTCACCCGTTCGTCATACTGCACGTCCTTTGTGTACTTCTTCTCCCAGTAGCGGACCTGGTCGGCCTTGATGGTGATGGTGCCCACGTCGTTGGTGACGAGGTAGTCGCCGTCCTTGGTCTGCACCACTTCGCCCTCGATCATGCCGTCATTCATGAGATGGAGAATATCGGCGCGCACTTCGCCGTTGATCAGGAACGCGGCGAGGAGAGCGAGGATGAGGCTTTTGGAAACTTGGGAAACCATGTTTTTCATTCGCCCATAAACTGGAGGATAATGCTTCGCTGCCGCGGCCGGACATCGAAGTCGATAAATATTATCTGCTGCCAGGTGCCGAGGATGAGCCTGCCTTTGCTGAAGGGGACCGTAAGGCTGGGGCCGAGGAGGGTGGCGCGGAGATGGGAGTGGCCGTTGCCGTCGCCCCATGCGCGGTCGTGGTTGTACACCACTTCCCGCGGCGCGAGGCGCTCCCATAAATCCTTGAGATCCTGCTCAAGGCCGGGCTCGAACTCCACAGTCGTAATGCCGCCCGTGGCGCCCGGAATAAAGATGGTGACCGTCCCGCTCTCAAGCCCGGATTCGCCCAGCGCTTCTTCCACACCCGGAGTAATGTCCGAGGCTTCGGCGTTGCCCTGCGACGACAGATGCAGCTCTCTGGTTATGACGGCCATTTCAAAACCTCCATTATTGCAGTCATCACCTGTAAGGTTACGTTTATGGGGGTCGCAATTCAAGGAAGATAGGTGCGGGGAGAGCAGAAAAACGAAGGCGGAGCGGGGGGTTAGCATTTTGTTATGGGCACCACATCCAGCTTCAGCATCTTCGTCCCGCCGATAAAGAACTGTATAACCGCCTGATTATTACTGAGTGAGAGGATTTTCCCGCGTCCGAAAACCGGATGTTCCACATGGTCGCCGGTGCGGAAGGCCGGTTTTTTAGGGACAAACTCGTCAGCCATGAAATCGTCGTCCGGGAAGGGATCGTCGGGATCGCAGTCGAGGTCGAAATCCTCGTCCATGTCGAGATCGTTCCACGAGCGGCCGAACTTGCCCTTCTTCTGGGTCCTTGCCCACGGGTCGTCAAAGCTTGCGGCGCGGAAAGGATTTGCCAGATCGATAATCTCGACCTGCTCGTCGGGGAGTTCGTCGAGGAACATGCTTGGAGCGGAGACACCGATCTTTCCCCAGAGCATCCGCGTTGCGGCGTGGGTTATGTAAACCTTCTCCTGCGCCCGGGTGATGCCCACGTAAAAAAGCCTGCGCTCTTCTTCCTGCGCGAATTTGCTCTCCGAGTTCGAGTGTGGCAGCAGCCCCTCCTCGAGGCCGACGATGAATACGTGGGGGAATTCCAGACCTTTGGCGCTGTGGAGGGTCATGAGGGAGATTACCTCTGTCTCCGATTCCCATGAGTCGATGTCCGCAACCAGCGCCACATCCTCGAGGAACTGGGCGAGGTTGGCGCCGGGGTTGTCCCGCCCGAATTCGGAGGCCCTGTTGACGAAAGCTTGCAGGTTATCGAGCCGGTCTTCCGCCGCCGGGTCGCGGTCAGACTTGGCCCGGATCTCGAGCACAAGCCCCGACTCGTCCAGCACCTGTTTGACGCACGCCTCTACCGAATTCGTCTCGACTTCGCTGAGCCGGTGGCACCACTTGGCGAAATCCTTGAGCTTTTTCGTATTCCTGCCCTGAAAGACGTGCTCGAAATCCTCCCGCGAAAGAAGGGAGAAGACCGCTTCGCCCATCTGGTCAGCCTGTTCGATAACCGCGGCGAGGGTCTTGGGGCCCACGCCGGTGGCGCGGCAGTCCATGATGCGCGAAAGGCTTACCGTATCGCGGGGGTTTACGAGAACCTTGAGGTGGGCGAGGAAATCCTTGATCTCTTTGCGCTGGTAAAACCGGATGCCGCCGATGATCTGGTACGGAATGCCGCGCGACATCATCGCTTCTTCGAAGGGGCGCGACTGGGCGTTGGTGCGGTAAAAGATCGACATGTCGCTGAGCTTTACCCCCTCCTGCCGCAGGGCGCTCACCTTGTCGGCAACCCAGTTTGCCTCCTCCCGGTCGGTGGGGAGGGAGGCGATGGTCAGCTTCTCGCCTTCCGGGTTGTCGGTGAAAAGTTTTTTCTCGATCCTGTCGCTGTTGAATTTTATTATCTCATTCGCTGCGGCTAGGATGCTTTTGGTGGAGCGGTAGTTCTGCTCCATCCGTACAAGTCGCGCGTTGGGGTAGTCTTTCTGGAAATCCATGATGTTGCGGTAATCCGCCCCGCGCCACGAGTAGATGCTCTGGTCGGGGTCGCCGGTGACGTGGATGTTGTTATCCGGCCCCACCAGAAGTTTCATGAGGTTATACTGGGTACGGTTGGTATCCTGATATTCGTCGATCAGGATATAACGGTAGCGGCTCAGGTACTGTTCGCGCAACCCCGGCACCTTCTTGAGCATCTCCACCGTAAGCACCAGCAGGTCATCGAAGTCAAGGGCGTTCATCTTGCGGAGCTGTTTCTCGTATTCGCGATAAACCTTGGCGATGACCTCGTCGTCCCATGAACCGCCGCCGAAATCGTCGGGGCCGATCATGTCGGACTTGGCGCGGCTGATGCGGGAGAGGATATCCCGCGGCTTGAAACGCTTGTCGTCGATGTTGAGGGTTTTGAGACTCTGCTTGATCAGGCCCTGCTGGTCGGCGTCGTCGTAGATGGTGAAGTCGCCGCTTCTCTCCCCGCCGAGCTTTGAAAGGTCGAAGCGCAGAAAGCGCGCGCAGGAGGAGTGGAAGGTGCCGACCCACTTCGGCGCCTGCCCCGCGAGATCGGCGATACGCGCCTTCATCTCGCTTGCCGCCTTGTTGGTAAAGGTCATGGCCAGGATCTGGTGGGGCTTCACCCCTTGCTGGATAAGGTATGCAATGCGGCGGGTGACCACGCGCGTCTTGCCCGAGCCCGCCCCCGCAACAACCAGCATAGGCCCGTCGATGTGGGTTACCGCCTCGAGTTGGGTTTCGGTCAGGTTTTGCAGAATGGGGTTTGGCATATCGGGTCTTTGTTTCAAAAACTCACCCCCGGTGGGGCCGGGGGTGAGGAATGTTTCAGCGTGGAAAATAAATTACGCTTTCGAGTCCTCTTTATTGTTTGTTACGGCGCTCTCTTCTTCCGGTTCGGCGTCGGCTTCCTTCTCCGCTGTGGAGTGGGCTACGGGCGCGCCGGTGTCCTTGACTTCTTCGCCGGCTTTCTCCAGCTCTTCCTGCATCCCCTTGAGCCCCTTCTTGAATTCGACCATGCCCTTGCCGAGCTGGCGGCCGATGTCGGGGAGCCTTTTGCCGAAGAGGAGAATAGCGATCACAGCAATGATGAGCCATTCGAACCAGCCGATCTGCTGGAAAATTGAGAGGAATCCGAGATTTATTAGCAGTCCTGTAGTCATCGTTATCTCCGTATCGTTTCATAATTAAGTATAGCTTAACGCACCCCCCGGTACAAGGGGCAGGGAAAATTGTTTTCGGGAATTTTGTTGACAATGCCGCGCGGGGATGTATTTTCAAACTAAGATTTGAAAGGATTTTTTTGTGAACACTTACGGTCTTACATCCCAGCCAACCAGCAGCGCAACCGCGAATTCGGTTTCGCGCGTTGCCATGTGGCGTAAATCCACCGCACTCATCGCGGCGGCCGCTTGCGTATGGCATAAGTCGGGAGATCTGGCACCGTAAGGTTAAATGAAACGCTACACGTTTTCAAAAGCCTTCCGGTTGCCGCCGGAAGGCTTTTTTTATTTTATTCATCTGCGCTCCCAAGGGCGGTATTGAGCGAGGAAATGAGATGGTTTTTACCCTTGATGAAGTTGTGCCCTTCGGGCGGTCTTTCGACGAATACGTGCGCATGTTCGGCCTCTCCGCCTCCGATCTGGAGAAATCCATCCTGGTTGCGGCGACGGCCCGGCCAGTTTCAACGCCGAGCTTTCCGCCCACGGCTGCCGCGTAGTATCCGCCGACCCTGTATACGCCTTTTCCCGGGACGATCTGGAGCGCCGCATTGATGAATGCTTCGATGCGGTAATGGAGCAGGCGCGGCTCAACTCCGGCAACTTCGTATGGGACAGGATAAAGAATGTGGACGAGCTTGGCGATGTGCGGATGCGAGCTATGAAGAAATTTATCAAGGATTACGAGAAAGGTTTGGAGGAGGGGCGGTACATCCCCGAGCAGCTCCCCCTGCTTCCGTTTTACGACGGCGCTTTCGATATCGCCCTCTCCTCCCATTTTCTCTTTCTCTACTCGGGCCATCTCGACTTCGCGTTCCATCTGAAGTCGATCAGGGAGATGTGCCGGGTGGCGAGGGAGGCGCGGATCTTCCCGCTTGTAGACCTCGACATAAAACCGTCGCCCTACGTGGGCCAAATTATGGAGGTACTGGCGAAGGAAGGTTACGAGGTTGTGATAGAAAAGGTTGACTACGAATTCCAGCGCGGCGCCGACCGCATGCTGAAGGTGAGGAGAAATAATTATGGGACTGATTAAGATTTACGGGCGCAAGGGTTTCCTTGCGATAAACAGGCAGATAATTTCCGAAGCGATACACCTCTCCCTCGTGGAGGCTTTCTGGGTTCTGCCCGGAAAGAAATTCCAGCGCTTCATCGCCCTTGACGAGGAGGACTTCATCTGTCCGGAAAATAAGTCGTACCGCTTCATCTCGGTCGAGATAGTCGCTTTTGAAGGCAGAAGCATGGAGGCCAAGAAGAGGCTGATCCGGCTTATCTACCAGCGCCTCCGCGACGCTCTGGGCCTCACCGGTGAGGACGTGCAGATAACCATCTTCGAGCAGCCCCGCGAGAACTGGGGCGTCGACGGCCTTATCGGAGACGAGATCGAGCTTACCTGTTCCGCGGGCGTTTAAGTGTTTTCCCAGAGCCGAAAAAAATAACCGCCCTCTTTTTCGTGAGGGCGGTTTTGTTTAGCTGTTCAGCCTTGGGGCAACTTCTCTTGCCTAGGGCTTGAGGATGTA
>JAFGWW010000320.1 GCA_016936955.1 Planctomycetota bacterium
ACCCTTGAGCGATTTGAGTGGGGGCTTGAAAATGTTCCTGTGGGCGAGAGCGGGGACGCGGCCAGGGTTGCGGAACTTGCGCCGGTTCGCGCCGAAGCGGAATCGTGTCGCAAGTGCGGCCTTTGCGAAACCCGTAACCACGTTGTCTTCGGCGAGGGCTCGGTCGACGCGGATATCATGTTCGTGGGCGAGGCTCCGGGCAAGGACGAGGACGAGCAGGGCCGCCCCTTCGTGGGCCGCGCTGGGCGTCTTCTTACCAAGATGATCGAAGGCGGGATGAAGCGCCCCCGCTCTTCGGTTTATATCTGCAATATCATCAAATGCCGTCCTCCCGGCAACCGCGACCCACGGCCGGAAGAGACTGATGCGTGCATAAACTACATCAAAATCCAGCTCCGTATTATCCGCCCCAAGGTTATCGTCTGTCTGGGCCGGATCTCGGGCCGCATCCTCACGGGCGAAGACCTCACCATGGGCAAGCTCAGGGGCAGGTGGTTCGAGTACGAGGGCATACCCATGCGCTGCATCTATCATCCCGCCTACCTCCTGCGACAGCGCGGAGCCAGCGGCAAAAAGACCGACGCTGACATGCGCACCTGGCAGGACATGCAGGAAATTATCAAGCGTATTGATGCGTAAATCATTGTTGCGCCATGCTTTAATAATCCACGCCTGATAATTTTTCCGGAAAATTAAACCCCCTCCGCCCCCAAGTGCGTAAACAACCGTGCAGGGATTGATCTGCTTTCTTTGCGGTTGTGCCGAATTATGAAATCGGATAGCCTTTTAACTGTCGGATATCTTCAGAATCTTGGGAAAGAAATTTCTACGGGGATAAATCATGAGAAATATGTTGTCGGCTCTTCTTGTTCTTCTATTTATGGCTTCCTGCGCACTTGCGGGCGATGAAACCGCCGCCGTCGTGCGCGATCAGGCAAACAAGCTCTATCAGCAGGGCAACTACGCCGAGTCGCTGGTCAAGTACCAGTCCCTGTGCGAGCGGACCGAAGATGGGGGCGGGACGGCCGGGTATGATCTGGAATGGGTGGTTCGCTGTTTCCAGAATCTCAACCGTCTTAACGAATTCGATGATTACGTTGAGAAGATAATCAAGCTGCACGAGAATGACTGGCAGTTCTTGTGGAGAGCAGCCAATATCTACAACAATGCAAATCACGAAGGATTTATCGTAGCTGGAAAATTTGAGCGCGGGCACCATCGCGGTGGCGGCAAGTATGCGAACTCTTGGGAGCGTGACCGTGTCCGCTCGCTGCAGCTCATGGACCAGGCGGTCAAGGTTGCAGAAAAGGTTACCGACCGTAACCAGACCTTCATGCACAACCTGGCCCAGTTTTATCTGGAATTTGCAAACCACATCATGAACTATCGGGGATATTCTCAGGCGTGGCGGCTCCAGTATCTCTCCGATCTCTCGCAGCTTCCCGATTATGATGAAGGGTATTATTATTACCACGGCAACCGCAATCAAGGCTGCCCCGTTGACGCCGACGGCAACCCCATTTACTACAGGACTCCGAAAAGCTGGGATGTGGCCGCGAATGACGGCGAGCGCTGGCGCTGGCTGATGATGAACTCAATGGAGCTGGACAAGCGCCTGAGTGATCAGCTTAACATGTCTCTTGCAGCCTTTTATCAGCAGCAGCTTGGCGTTCAGACCATGGCCTATTACGGTGCGAATCTTTTCGGCTCCGGTGGGGATGAAGAGCAGGACGAGAGCGGGGTGTATGCCGTTCATACCCTGAAAGAAAGTGAAACCATAACCCGCACCGCAATCGGAATCCGGCGTTTCACCCTGCCGGAGGAATTCAACTTCCTGAAGATTTATGAAAACCTCGCGGCCAATGCCGAAAGTAACAGCACCAAAGCCGATGCTGCGGCTGTGCTTGGCAATATTTATGAAAACCGCAGGCAGTATGACGAAGCGGTGAAGTGGTATAAGGTGGTTACCTCCATTGTCACACCGCCGCACTGGGGCCATCAGAACGCCCTTGACCGCATAGCCCAGATTACGGGCAACTGGGGCTCCTTCGAGTCTACCATGACCCATCCGGCCGGGCAGGGGGCGAAGCTTAACTATAAATTCCGCAACGGCAGCAAGGTCAGGTTCGAGGCTTATAAAATCGACATCCCCGGCCTTCTCGATGACGTCAAGGCATATCTGAAGAAGGGGCCGAACGAGGTCGACTGGCAGAAACTTCAATTCAATAATATCGGTTACCGCATAGTGACCGGGAACGAGAAAAAATACCTGCGCGAGAAGGTTGCCGGTTGGGATCTTGATCTGACCCCGCGCAAGGGGCATTGGGATAGGCGCGTAACCGTGGCGACCCCGCTCCAGAGAGCGGGTGCCTATCTGGTTTACGCCAACCTCGATAACGGCAATATCAGCCGCATCGTCGTCTGGATAAGCGATACCGTAATCATCAAGAAACCGGTCAAGGATACCCACTGGTATTACATCGCCGACGCCGTCACCGGCAAGCCGATCGAGAAAGCCAATGTCGAGTTTTTCGGCTACCGGCAGGAATGGGTGAGAGGCTCGAAGCGCTATGACATGCACACCGATAATTTCTCCGAGTTTACCGATAAGGACGGGCAGCTCTTCATCGCCGACAAGAGAATGCGCGACGAGAAAAACAATTATTACAACTGGCTCGCCATTGCGCGCAAAGATGATCGCCTTGCCTTCCTCGGCTTTAATGGCGTATGGCTGCCCTCGTATTACGACCACCAGTACAACCAGACCAAGACTCTTATCATAACCGACCGTCCCGTATACCGCCCGAATAACAAGGTGAATTTCAAGGCGTGGATACGCAAGGCGCAGTATGACCAGGAAGACAAGTCGCTTTTTGCCGGGAAGTCGTTTACCGTTATGATCAATAATCCCAAAGGCGAAAAGATTTTCGAGAAGAGTTTTGTGGCCGACGAATACGGCGGCATCAATGGTGAGCTTACCCTTCCCGAAGATGCGACCCTCGGCGTCTACGGCATCAGAACAATCGGCATCTCTGGTTATAACAGCTTCCGTGTCGAGGAGTATAAGAAGCCTGAATTCGAGGTGACGGTTGACGCGCCGAAAGAGCCGGTAATGCTTGGCGAAAAGATTGAAGCAACCATCGCCGCGAAATACTATTTCGGCTCCCCCGTAACCAAGGCCAAGCTCAAGTACAAGATCCTGCGCAATAGCCATGATTCGCGCTGGTATCCGGTTATGCCCTGGGACTGGTTCTACGGCAGCGGTTACTGGTGGTACGCGTACGACTATTCGTGGTATCCCGGCTGGGGCGAATGGGGTTGCCGCATGCCGATCTGGTGGTGGTGGTCCCGTGGGCATGAAGCTCCGGAGATTGTGGCCGAGGGTGAGGCGAAGATTGGAGCCGACGGAACTTACAAGGTTATGATCGACACCACTCTCGCCAAGGAGATTCACGGCGATCAGGACCACAAGTACGAGATTACGGCCGAGGTTACCGATGAGTCGCGCCGCACCATCGTCGGCACTGGAAGCGTGCTGGTGGCACGCAAGCCTTTCAAGGTCTA
>JAFGWW010000321.1 GCA_016936955.1 Planctomycetota bacterium
CGCCACATGCCCGCCGGGAAGTTGTTTCTTCCAGCGTTCACCCACCTCCACGAGGCCATCCTCCGAACCGTTGCCGTTGCCGATCACAAAATGATAAGCCATGCCGTTTTCCATGGGGTGCTCGCCGGAACGGTGTTCGCGGTCAAACTTGGCGGCATTGCCGGAGGCGGTTGAACTGTGATGAATGACAATGTAGCGCCAGTCGGGACGCAGGGAAGCAGCGCGCCAGTCGGAACTGGACTGGGCGGGAGGAATATCCCTGATCTTGTTTGAAAACTCGGAGATGTCCGGCGGGAGTATATCTGGCCGCAGGGTTGGCCCACGCTCGGACACGCTTCCCGAACGCGGCAGGAACAATACGCTTACGCACCAGAACGCGAAGGCGCAGCAGAGGAGAAAAAGGAAAGCCTCGACCGTGCCCGAACCTCGCTGCGGCGCGGGAAGGTTAGAAATCTCCGAAATCACCCTTGGGCTTGTAGTTTTCACCGGGATCCTTCATCTCAACCGGCCACACAACATTGTCGGAACTCCTGCGCGGGGGAGGCGTTCCCTTGGAGCGGCTTACGATATCCTTGACCACCAGCCTGTAGAAGAAGATGCTCCCCGTAGGATAGACCCACTCTTCCCATCCCAGACGAAGGCCGTTGTATTCGATCATATCAATAGGCTTACCCACCTTGACGGCGACCTGATTTACGGTCCAGCCGACATGGGCGGTCTTAACGTTCTCCGGCTCCCCGTTCTTCCACGCGCCGGTATTATAACAGCCGGAAGAGGATAAAATGGCAGCAGCAAGCAAAGCGACAGAGAGCAACCGGAACAAGCTGTTTTTCATATTTTAAATATCCTGTACGCGAAAGCACGTTTTCCTTTGCAAGAAATCACTCACGCAGGAGATCGAGATACTCTTGGGCGATCTTTTTTCCTTCGGGGTCGGATGGTGCCGAGGAAATATATTCCCCGAGATACTTCTCCGCCTTATTCCTGTAATCATCCGCCTGCTGCAACTTGTCCTTGTCGGGGACGTTCTTGACCTTTTCTTTGAGGGCCAGCGCGTTCTGTGAGTAATACACGCCAAGGTTGTAATTGGCCGACGCTTTCGTCTCGACCCGCTCCCCGCTGAGTCCCAGAGCCATCTTGAATGCGTTCAAGGCTTTGTCAGTCTCTTTCAGGTTGAGATACACCCGCCCGAGATTATTGTAAGCCTCGGCAAACTCGGGGTCGATCTCGACCGCTTTCTCCAGGGCTCTCGCCGCGAAGAGGAAGCGCCCCAGCATATTATCGACTATTCCCTTAAGCCGCCAAAGGCTTTTATTCATCGGGTCGGCCTTGAGGCCGGCCTCGATCTCGTCCATAATCGGCTTGGCCTCGGAGTAGGCCAGCATGACCGGTTCGCCCTTGCGTTGCGCTTCGCTCCACTTCAGGGCATCTTTCTTTTCTATCTCCTTGTAAAGGCAGACAGCGAGATAATACCTTGCCGCAGCCTCACGGAACCGAAAGCGGAAGACGTCATCCTCCTCCTTGCCCTTGCCGGAACTCACGACTTTTTTCGACCCGCTTATGGCAAGATCCCGCGCCTCGCGGAACATGGGGGCCGCCTTGTCAAAACTGCCGCCATCCATCAGAGTGATGGCGTCGTCGATAATTTTATCTATCCCCTGCCCGGCCTCGACGAATTTTTCGGAGACAAATTGGCTCCGCACCACGCCCGGAAGGTCACCCGGGCCATGCTCTTTCGTACCGAAGCCGAAAAGGAGCCATACCCCCAGCAAACCGAGGCAAAAAGCGATGACCAGGCCCTTTATGAAGTTGGGAAGATGGGAATGTCCGCCGGATTCGTTTGTGGAAGCTGGCAAAAGTTTACCCCCTTATTTCCGAAACAAGTTGATCCGATGTTACGCACATGAACACTCCCGGTCAAGGTTATTGCATCTAAATCCATGATAATGCTGAGGTTTCTAAATGATCAGGTCGATAAATGCGTATAAAGTATCTAAACCGGCGGAAGCTGTCAGTGGCTCCGGCAGAATACCCGGTGCGTTTTAGGCTTGACTTTTAAAATTTAAATTATTTAATTTTAAGGAGTTATAAAAAATCATGCAGCCGATCCGGGGGAATACCATTATGCGTAAGACCGCCTTTGTCTGGGCCGGACTTCTTGCCTGCCTCATGATTTTTGCCATTTCCGGGAAAAACCCGGTTCTGGCCGGAGATCAGCTTGAGCAGCCAGACCGCGAACTTCTGCCGTTCTGGGAGGTTGGCCTTGCCAATTTCGAGGCCGACAGCCCCAAGCTGGTTTCGGTCCCCACCAAGGCAGGCGAACCGCTCCAGTACTGGTACTGGCGCTTCAGGTTCAAACCCATAACCAACCTCGCCATGGTCAAGGGTTATATCAGCGAAATCGCCAAAACCGCCCCCGCCACCACATTCCAGGGCGAGAGCCTCAGTCCGCGCGACCTCTACACCCGCTATTTGGAACGGATCGAGAAGAGCATCGACAAAAAGAAGAAGCTCAACATTTACATCTCTATCCATACCGACACCGGCAAGGTCGTCTCCAACATCTCCCTTACCGATAACAGCGAGCTCAAGAAAGACTTCGACTCGATCCGCAATTATATCGAGAACAAGCAGCTTGTCCGCCTCTACACCACCGCCGAACTCCGCAACCGCGAACTTGGCGAACTCAAGGTGGACGAGAACTCGAAGATGGTGGAAGCAGTGGCAATCTTCCCCCGCCTCGACCCCAACGTACGCAAGTTCGAGATCAGGGTATGCGGGATGGGACGCAGGATTCAGCCCAAATACGAACCGGGCAAGCTTCTCTTCCTTGATAACTACAACGACTCATCCCTGCAGAAGGCTTACCGCTTCAAATACCGTCGCGTCGGCGCCACCGGCGACGACAACCTCGACGGCTTCAGCCTTGTTGACAGGAGCGCCGACTGGGTATGGATATGGTCATCCCAGATCCATACCGGCACCTCGCGCAGCATCACCATCGAGCGCAATTACGCGATCAAGAGCGAGGAGCTCAAGCAGAAGTACCCGGTCCTCAAGCGCGAATACCGCTATGTCCCCTACTGGATCTGGAACAACACCAACGAACCGCAGGACATCAGCATCGACGAAGCGGGCGTAAACGTAAAGATCAATTGGCGCGGCCAGCCCATCGACTTCAGCATCTATGATGTGGGCGACGCCGACAGCTACTGGAAGACCCAGGCCATGCGCCTGATCCGCGGCAAGGTTGCTTCGGGCAGCGAACTTGACTTTGTCCGCCAGAACGAGCGCCCCGGAAGCTTCGACAATGAAGCCGATCTGGAAAACTCGCTCAAGGCCAAGGCCGACATCGCCCCGCAGCCCGACCAGCCCCGCCACATCCATCAGGTTATCCCCGCGCAGCAGCTTGCCAAGGGGCTTATCCTGATCCGCTGGGGCATCGACGATCTTCTGCCGGTCATGGAAAACCTTATCCGCGAACTTCGCATTCAGGCCATAACCAACACCGGCGACGAAGGCACCGAACTTTTCAAGGCCTACAACGCCATCCGCACCAAGGTTGAAGGCAAGGTCACCCCCCTCAACCGTCCGGCCGAACCCTCTGCTGAAGAGGTAAAGGAGCTTATCGTTAAGCTTGCCAAGGAAGACTGCGACGCGAAAGGGATCACCCCCACTGCAGACGACAAGACCCGTTACGGAGAGAAGCTCGCCCCTCTCGGAGCGCTTATCAACGCCCTTGCCTCAGAGCAGATGGCCACCCGCGCGGAGAACGGAATGATCGATATTTTCTTTGCCGCCAAGTGGGAAGGGGTGGCTGACGAGGTCGCGCTCCCGATCCAGTATAAGCGCGCCCTCCCTGCCGCACGCAAGCCTTTCGAGACCCCCTCGGTTGAAGTCTCCAACCGTCTTCTGCCCCTCCAGACCACCAATGAAGCTGGCGGAGAAGCCGGCGGCGGTGAGGCTGGCGGTGGAGAAGCCGGTGGAGGAAACGCTGGTGGTGGCGAGGCTGGCGGCGGAGAAGCCGGTGGCAACGCTGGCGGCGGAAATGCTGGTGGCGGCAACGACACGGTCGAACTGCCCTGGTAACAGAACACCAACAACATCAAACAGAAAGCCCCGGATTTACCGGGGCTTTTTTATTTATCTCTTCGCACGCATGATTTACTTACTCAGCAATTACAGAATATCCGTGCAACGCCATTATCCCTGTGCCTTCCGCACCCGCGCCTTCTGAGTTTTCACCCTCTCCTTCGCTTCGCGGTAAAGGTTGGCGCGTTCGCGCTTGATCATGGCTTTTACATCATAGTCTGACATGCCGAGTTTTCCCCCGGCCTCCATCAGCATTTCGTATTCGGCGGACTGGATGGAGCCGTCGGCAAGGGCCATCCGTGCCATGGCGATAAGCCACTTCCACGCTTCCTCGCGGCTGGCCGGTTCCGGCACCTGCGCCTCGCCGCTCATGGCGGAGGCGATCATGGCTTCGAAAAGTTCCTGCGGGATATTATGGTTCGCCGCCACGGCGTTCAGCATCTCCCGCTCTTTCTCGTCAATAACCTGGTCGGCAAGCATCATCTTCACGATCCATGCAACCATCGCCGCCCCCGAGGGCAAGACCTCAACCCCGGCCACCTCGACCGTGCTCTCTACCGAACGGCCAGTCGTGGCCTTGCGCACTTTCTGCTCGCGCAAGGTGCGGAGCATCGACTGCGCCTCGCTGGTCGCCCACGAAGGAGCGTCGGCAAGCACCCAGTCGCGGGAACCGTCGTTCAGGATGGCGCCGCAATATTCGCACTTGCCCGAAGCGCCGCCTGATTCCGGCGCGCCGCAACTCGGGCAGTGGGCGGACGAGACCGCGTCCTTTGCCGCAGACTTCGCCCCCGCGTCCCGCTCCAAGACAAAGAGGGAACGGAAGACACGCTTCTCACCGGTGCTCTTCGCCTTGCCGCTTTTTTCAACGGTAAAACGCGTGCCGCTCCAACGCACCTCTACCAGAGCTTTCTGCGTCTTGTCATCCACAAGGATGCCGATCGTATCGACCGATCCGACGGCGCACTCTCCGAAATAACTCCGTTTGCCCCTCGCATCATCATCCCGAAGATATTTCGCGCAGGCCTCGGCAAACTGCGGGCTGGAAACATTCCTGAGCGCATCGACGCTCCCCGCGCGGTCTGACATCGCCCTGCGCCAGAACATAACCGAGGCGCGGTCTTCCAGATGCTGGATATTGAACTCCTTGTCCGTAAGCTTGACCGTATCGGCACCCGGGATATCGTGAGGGCTCCCGCCTTTCCATTCGCACCCCTGGGTTATCTCCGCCAGAACCCAGTCGTACTCGCCGCTGCGCAGAAGGGCGCCGCAATGTTTGCACTCGGCAGCCTGATTCATCTCGATGGCCGCGCCGCAGTTGGGGCAGTTACCCTCCATAAGTCCGACCTGCCCCGCCTTGCTCTGAACGCCCACGCGCCGGATAAAGGACCAGTATTCCACAAAGGCTCGCGCGGAGGTGGAGCCGCTGATCCGCTTGCCGTCTTTTATTGAAACACGGTAATCCACAGCAGAGGCGTTGATGCGTACGGTCATGACATCGAAAGGCTCGTCACTTACAAGCTGCACCATGCGCACGGATGAAATATTTACATTGCTCATCGTGTCGCGGTAGCCGAGGTCTTTCTGCTCGTTTATCTGCAGAAGCCAGCGCTCGTATATGCTGTCGGAGACAAAGGGGCGGATGGCATCCAGTTTATGGGAGCACCACGCGTCCTGCGATACGGCGAAAGCCTTGCGCACACGGGCGAGGAATTCATTATCGTCGAATGAGGCGTCCCGCGCCTTGAGCTTTGCGATTGCGTCCATGGCCTGGAGCGCATCGCGCGCGGAATTTCCCTGACGGATAACATGGCCCTGATAGGACTCGGTGCCTTTCTTCTGGGCGTAGATAAAAATTACAACAGCCCCGATCGTCACCGGGATACCCACGACCGGATGGCGGATAATGAGCCAGATAAGAAGCCGGACGATTACGGCCGCCCCTTCCCCGCCGCCGCTGCCTCCGCCGCCATCGCCACCGCCGCCGGAGTATCCGC
>JAFGWW010000322.1 GCA_016936955.1 Planctomycetota bacterium
ATTTCTCAATAACGAAGATCAGGCGCTGGTCGAACTTGCGGCGCTTGCCCTCGGTGAATCTAAAAACGAAACCGCGCTGGAACCCCTGACCGGAGTCTGGGCCGGAGCCCACGATGATGAGATGAAACAGGTTCTCATCCAGGCCATAGCCATGCTGCGATGCGAGGGGGCTTTCGAGTTCATTCTGGATACGATCGAATCGGATTACGGGCATGTGTCGGAACTGGCCCTGAAGACGGCACTGCTTCATTATCACGATGATAAATCGAGAGAAGCCATCGCCAAGGCGGTGGAGAATTCCGACAACCCCGTGCTGCAATCAATCTTCAAGCGCGAGTCAGCCTGAGCGGCCAACGCCCGGCATCACAAAAGCCGTTACGCAAAACACCGAAAAATCAGATATGGGTATCATCTTTCTGGGAGATCGAATCATTGAGGGTGATGAGCTTGCGCTCGAGGTGGGACTGGTATACCTCATTGCGCGAGATATAACGCTCCAGCTTGATGCTGTTTTCGCCGTCTTTCGACTGGGCGAGTTCACTCCGGTATTTAACAGTTTCGGCCGCGAGGTCAGCTATCTGCTTTTCAACCTCCGAGATCTGGGCAGCGCGCTTGGCTTTTTCAAAGACCACATCCTCGCGCGGCGCCTCGGCCACGTCTTTGGCCTTCTTCACCGTCTTGCACTCGCGCGGGATAAAGACCTCGCCCGGGGCGATGGTTCTGCGGTTGATGAAGACTGGCGAGACGACCTCGATCCCGTCTTCGTGCAGCGAATCTAGCATGTTGGCCCGCAGGCGCGCCCGCGCAGAAATAAGCCCTTTAGCCTCGGGAAGCATACCGCCCACGCGGTAGACTATCGAACAGTCGCCAAGCTCCACAATCTGGACGAAAGAATCTTTCAGCTCCGTCTTTGCCGCCGCCCGGCCAAGGGCAGCCTCAATATCCTGATGGGGGATGTCATAGCCAAGGGAAACTTCGGCCTTTATCATGGTGCCGTCGGGACGGGTTACCGTAACGGGGTTGGTGACGAGGAACAGGTTCGGGAGAGTGACCAGGTTGCTCTCCTCGGTCTGGATTTCGGTATGGAAAACCCCCTGCTCGCTCACGCGGCCCGTGTAACCGCCGGCCTCGATCAGATCACCGGATTTGAAATTGCGCACGATCCGGAGCATGAACCCGGCCATGGCATTGCTGACGAACGTGGTGGAGGAAAGAGCGATTACCGCGCCGACCAGAACGCCGAGAAGCTGCATCAGCTCACTGCGCATCGTTTCTTCAATACAGGGAAGGGTGAGGATAATGCCGATCACCCCCGCCCCGGCCGTGACAAGGACAAGGAGGGCGCGGAGAAAGGCATACTGCCGGGAGAAAGGCGAGCGCCGCCCGAGGTACTTCCTGATCAGGAACATGCACCCGCCGCAGAGGAAAATTACTATGGCAAGAGGCACGACTTTCTGCAGAAAATCAGGCAAAATCACCTCCCGTGTCTACACGTTCCAGAACCCCATCGCCTGAAGAGCGGAGAATATTGTCTGGCACGCCCGTGACTGGTTGAGCGTATAAAAGTGGATGCCCGGCGCGCCGCGGCGCAGCAGGTCAACGCACTGGGCCGCGCAGTAGGCAAGGCCGATCTCCTCGACCCGCACCGCGTCGTCCTTGTGCTTTTCAAGATGCTCCTTGAGCACCTGCGGGATATAACAGCCGGAAAGCTCGACAAACCGTTCGATCTGCTCGAACTTGGTGATCGGCATTACGCCCGGAATGATCGGAATGTCGATCCCGGCCTTGCGCGATTTGCGGAGGTAGTCGAAATAGGCCTCGTTGTCGAAGAAGAGCTGGGTAATCACCAGCTCCGCCCCGGCGTCGGTTTTTTCCTTCAGATAATGGACATCCTCGTCCATGTCTTTCGCCTCGGGGTGCACCTCGGGAAAGCCCGCGCAGGCGATGTTGAAAACGCCCATGCTTTTGGCCATACGGACAAGGTCGATAGCGTGTTCGGGGCCGCCCATGACGAGGTCCCAACCGCTCGATCCGCGGGGAGGGTCTCCGCGCAGGGCAAGGATGTCCCTGATTCCTGCGCTGGCAAAATCTGCCAGAAGCGCGCGGATCTCCTCGTTGCTATGGCCGATGCAGGTGAGGTGGGCCATTGTGGTGAGGCCGAAATCTTTCTGGATGGAGCAGACCAGATCTTTCGTGCGCTCACGGGTGCTGCCGCCCGCGCCGTAAGTTACGGAGACGAAATCGGGGGAGAGCTCCGCAAGCTCTGCCAGAGCCTTGCGCAACGACTCCAGCCCCTTGTCCGTCTTGGGCGGAAAGAATTCGAAGCTGAAAATGTGCTGGCGACGGTAAAGCCGCTCCTTGATCTTGCTTGTAATCATTAATTATCATGCCTTGTAATAAGTGACCGCATTATTATACGGATCGGGCGGCAAAGAGCGAATTAAAATCGAGTAAACTGGGTTATGAAAATTTCACGCCCGTGCCTTGATAAAGTCAACCACATCACGCGCCACCGGGTCGGCGGGGTCGCAGAAATAGGCGACTACGCTGCAATGGTCGCGTCCGGCGTATTCCTTGAAGGCGCAATCCTGATGCCCGGCTTTTTTCAAGGCTTCCAGCATGCGGACGTTCTCGTTGGTGCGGTCTTCCATATCGTTATCGCCGGTGAGGGTGAACCAGGGGCAGATATCCTTGCTTGCGTAAGATATGGGCGCGGCGTCGTTGATGAAATCTGCCTTGTCGGTAATCCCGCGCTCGGCACGGACCGAGTGGTGACATACCATCTGGCCGCTGGTGGGAATCGCGCCCTTGAGGTCTGAATAGGGCACGCCCGCATTCTCCAGATAAGAGGGAACAACCGCGAGCATGGCGGCCAGGTAGCCGCCGGCGGAGTGGCCGGAGATGAAAAGCTTCTGCGGGCAACCGCCGCGGGAGGCTATATTCCTGTAAGCCCAACCGACAGCCGCGGCAGCGTCTTCGATAAATACGGGATACTTTACCTCAGGATACATGCGGTAATTGACCGAGACGGCGACAATGCCCTCCTTGGCCAGACGCATTACAATAGGCAGGGCTTCGCCCGAAAATTTATCGCCGCACTCAAGCCCGCCTCCATGGAACCAGACCACAACCGGCGCGTCTTTCACGTTGTCGGTCGCATATACATCAAGGCGGCAATAATCGGACACGCTGCTTTCATGATAAATGATTTCGTGCTCAGTGCGTGGCATGGTGTTTTCCTTTGTAACGCGTGCAACTTAAATGGCCAATAAGCCAACAACAGACTTTTTGCCCGGCCGCATTGCTGCTAGTCGATATCGCCGTCGCTCATGCAGAGTTTGATATGGTTTCCGCTCCCGCCAGCGCTGGTAGCCATGTCAGCCAAGGTTTCCTTGTCGAGAATCTCGGAGATGTTATCGCGCACCCTGAGCATGAGAGACTTGAGCCAGCATTCCCCCTGTGGATATGGACAATCAGGGTCGTGATGGGGTTGCGTCCTGCTTGCGCACGGCAGGGGAGCGAGCGGACCGTCAATGGCGCGTATCACATTACCCAGCGAAATCTGGTTCGGCGGGACGCGGAGACTGTAACCGCCGTCCTTCCCTCTCGTACTGACGAGGAAACCACCCTTGCGCAGGGTATTCAAAACCTGCTCCAGATATTTGAGGGATATCTTCTCCGTCCGGGAGAGATAAGAGGCGGACAGCAGCTCCTTGTTATAAGATTCAGCAAGATGGCGCAAAACCCGCAGAGCATAGATGCTTTTCTTGGAGAGTTTCATACTATAAGTCCTATACGCGATATGGGATATAAAGAGGATAGCTTCAGAAATCGAATGATGCAACAATTTTATAATTTATCTGGTATGTGAAAGCGTCTAGGGAGTGAAAAACACCAAAAAATGTCATGAAATGAAAACTGTTCAATTTCCATAACAATCAGTCCACACATCATGGTTGATTTGTGGACAATTGCACTTTTTAACCAGTCATCTAAATCAAGCTAAATGTAGCCGCCCAATAAAATAATATTGATGCTGATGCAAAAGACCAGCCGTCCATCCAAATATCCCCCAAGAACCATGTCCGCCCACCATTCTGGCAGCAAAATTGCATGTTACTTTGTAAAAGTGCACAACATAGCTACAGCATCCTATGCAAAACACTAAAACATGTTCACATTCCGCAAGGGAAGAAACATGCGCAGGAAAACGCTCTACATCTTACTTGCCATCGCAATGCTGTCAGTCATTGCTTTACTTGTATACGGAAGCAGGATTGCATTCAGCGAGAATGCCCAATACAAAGCCCAGTCGGAACTATTGAGCCGGATGAGTATTGAGATCAACAAAATCAAGGAAGGGGAAAAAAGGGCGGCAATAGCACTTGGAGAATCGCCACAGATCATCAATATACTGCGGAATGAAAATACGAGGAAATATATGACTGAGGCCAAGGTAGCCCTCGAGGCGGTGCGGTCATCGCTTGGCGCTTCTATCGCCTATGTTTTAAGCAAGGACGGGACGGTCGTGGCCGCCGTTCAAGAATCTGGTGCCAGCATCGTGGGCAACAACTATGCTTTCAGGCCATACTTTACCAAAGCAATGAAAGGCGACATCACCATTTACCCGGCCAAAGGAGTCACGACCAAACTACGTGGTGTATATGCAAGCGCACCGGTCATAAACCCCGACGACAAAACTGTCATGGGCGTTGTGGTAGTAAAGAGTTCTCCGCGCAGCTGGGATCGCGTACTCGAAGCCTCTAGCGACCCGGTAATAATCGTATCACCGGACGGAGTAATTTTTGCAAGCAATGTACGCAAGCTGATTTTAAAAACCACTCCGGAAGTGAATGAAGAAAAGCGCCTTACCCTCAAGAAAAGCCGACAGTTCGGAGATTCGGAGCTGGAGCCGGCCCAATGGGTAAACCTGTCTTCTGACGTGTCCTTCGGTGATATAAGATACCACACATTATGCAGGGAGCTATCTTCTGACAAATGGAGGATAGCCTCATTCACCCCCATGGACACTAACTACCCTCTGGAGTCGACGGCAAGACTCACCATAGCCTGCATTGCCTCCACCTTGCTGTTAATGTCAGGGACCGTTTTGTTCCTGCTTATAAATATTCACAAACGTCATGACGCTGAGTTGGAACTCAAGCACATGAATGAAAATCTCGCTCGGGAGGTGACCGCCAGAACTGATGAACTGACCAGACAGGCCGACAGCCTGCGCAAGCTTTCAACCGCAGTAGAGCAAAGCCCGAGCATTGTGGTAATTACCGACCCGAAAGGGAATATCGAATACGTCAACCCGAGGTTTACCGAACTGACCGGTTATTCAGCGAAAGAGGTTATCGGCAAAAACCCACGCATCCTTAAATCCGGTGGAACACCGGAGGAGAACTATAAAAAACTATGGGACACAATCACATCAGGCAGGGTATGGACGGGTGAATTCCAGAACAAGAGAAAGAACGGAACCCTTTACTATGAATTGACGACTATCGGACCGATCAAGAACGACGCCGGGGAGATCACCCATTTTCTTGCGGTAAAGGAGGACGCAACGCAACGCAAGGATACGGAGAAAGAAGTAAGGCTTCTGGCAAAATTTCCCGATGAGAGCCCCTTCCCGACCCTTCGCATAACCCCGGACGGAAGTGTGGTGTACTCGAACAATGCAAGCAAGACCTTGCTCAAGGCAATGGACATTAACGAGAACAACGAGCTGTCGGAGAGTTGGCGCGAGTTTTCCCTCTCGGCTTTCGACAGCGATAAACCGGTTGCGAAGGAGGTGATAGCCGGCGACAGGATTTTCGCCCTCTCCTTCGTGCCGATAAAGGAATTTTTCTACATCAATATATATGCCCACGACATTACCGAACGGGTTGCGATGGAGAGGGAGATCAAGAAGAACAATAACGCGCTGGTAAGACTTAACCAGCAGCTAAAGCTTAACCAGCAGCAGCTTATACAGTCGGAGAAGATGGCGTCTATCGGCCAACTGGCGGCGGGAATCGCCCACGAGATCAACAATCCTATCGGCTTCGTAATGAGCAATATCAGCACGCTTTGCGATTATATCAGGGTTTTCAAGGAGTTGATCGCGGTGACGGGAAAGATAGAGGATGCGGTCGCTGCGGGCAACTCAGCCCTGCTCAAGGAGGCGTTGAAGGAAATAGCCAGAATAAAGGAAGACGAAGACATCGACTACCTGATGAACGATTCGGAAACGCTTCTGACAGAAACCCGGGACGGGACGGAGAGGGTAAAGGATATCGTACAGAACCTGAAGAGCTTCGCCCGCCTTGACGAATCAGAGGTCAAGGAGGCTGACATAAATGAGGGCATTGAGGCCAGCCTTAAAATTGCATGGAACGAGATGAAATACAAATGCACCGTAACAAAGAACCTCAACCCTCTTCCAAGACTCAGGTGCTACCCCGGACAGCTCAATCAGGTATTCATGAACATGTTTGTAAACGCAGCCCATGCCATAGAGGAGAAGGGCGAGGTAACCGTAACGACCGAAGCCACCGACGATAACATTGTCGTCACCATCTCGGATAACGGCAAAGGCATAAAGGAGGAGGATATCCCCCGGCTTTTCGACCCCTTCTTCACAACCAAAGAGGTCGGCAAGGGTACGGGGCTCGGGCTGTCAATCGCCCACGGCATTATCAGAAAGCATGACGGAGACATACAGGTCGAGAGCAAGGTGGGGGCGGGAACAACATTCAGAATAATTCTTCCCATAAAAGGGGTCAGTGATGGATAGAAGAAACATCCTCCTTATCGACGACGAACCGGAAGTGCTTGGCGCCCTGAAGCGGATCTGCCGCATGCTTGATCATGAAATTCTTACAGCAACCAATGGAAGAGAAGCACTTGAGATAATAACGAACAATGAGCTCATGCTTGTAGTCTCCGATTACCATATGCCGGGCATGAATGGGATTGAACTCCTTAAAGAGGCCAGGAAAGTAAGCCCGCGAACGGTTCGCATGCTCCTGACAGGGGACAGGGATAGAAGCACAACAATTGAGGCCGTCAACACCGGTGAGATTTACAGGTTTGCCTCGAAACCGTGGCACAATGAAGAACTGCTCGCGATAATCAACCAGTGCATAGAGAAATACAATCTTGAAGAGGAGAACATAAGACTTCGCAAACAGGTCGAAGAGATGATAAAAGCCGAGACAGTAAGGCAAATGACGGTTACCCTGAGCCACGAGATAAATAACCCCCTTACCGCGCTGGGCGGATTTATCGAACTCCTTATCGAGAAAGACAAGGCAAAAGAAGACATGAGTGATTTGGGCAAGACGCTTGAGGTAATGAGAGAAGCCTGGACTAAGATAGCGACGATCATGAGAAAAATGCAGGACATTAAAGAAGTGAAAACTGTGGAGTACACGGAAGGCAGCCTGATGATAGATGCTAAAGAATCAAAATGAGGATCGGCTATGAAAGATAAAACCGTTCTTTTTGTGGATGATGAATCCAATATCCTGAACTCTCTCAAAAGACTTTTGAGAAAGGAAGACTACAACATACTGACGGCGGACAGCGCCGCCGAAGGACTGGAGCTGCTTGAAAATAATGAAATCCATCTCGTGGTCTCTGACCAGCGCATGCCGAACATGGAAGGAACCGATTTCCTGCAGAAGGTGAAGGAAAAATATCCGCATATCGTAAGGGTTATTCTCTCGGGATACGCCGATGTGGCGGTGATCGTCGAGTCGATAAACAAAGGGGAGATATACCGTTTTCTCGGAAAGCCATGGAACGATGAGGAATTGAAAATATCAGTCAGACAATGCCTTGAGCATTACTGCATTCTCAAAGAAAACTCCGCCCTCATTGAGCAGACACGCATCCAGAACGAAAAGCTAAAAAACCTCAATGAGAATCTTGAAGAGATCATCAAGGAGCGTACGCGGGTTCTGGCTTTCTCGCAGGAGATTCTTGAAAAACTGCCGGTCGGCGTGGTCGGGGTCAGCACTGACATGGAAGTAATCCTGACCAACGACGCCGCCGGAGAGATGATAACAACACTGAGAAACATCATTCCGGGAACTCCGATAAGAGACGTCCTCCCGCAAGAAGTAGAGAATACGATAGCTCTGTGTTTTTCCGGAAAATGCAGTGCGGGAAAACTTACGCTGCCCTGGTGTGGGAAAGTTTACCGGGCAGAGCTTACGCCTCTTGGAGAAAAGTCTCAGCGCGGATGCATTCTCATGTTGACGGAAGGCACTGGTTCGGATTAAGGTGATAGCAGCAAGGAATGGGCAGGCATATGTCGCAGGTTAACGTAGAAAAAATAATCAAGCAGATAAAAGAGCTCCCGCCTCTGCCCCTCGTCGTGCAGAAGCTGCTGGCTGTGGTTGGCGATGACAGGTCGTCCGCCAAAGATTTGACCCAGGTTCTCTCCTGCGACCAGGCATTGACCGGCAAGGTGCTCAAGCTGGTCAACTCCTCCTTTTACGGATTTTCCGGGAAGGTTTCCACCCTCAGCCGGGCGGTCGTAATCCTTGGCTACTCGGCGATCAGAAACCTGGCCATAAGCTTCTCCGCATATGACACCCTGAAAAACATGAAAGGCCCGATCGACTGGGAAAAATTCTGGTTCCATTCTCTAACCTGCGCCGCCTCGGCCCATACAATCGCAGTAAAGATGAAATACCCGGAACCGGAAGAAGCATTCGTCTGCGGTTTACTTCACGATATCGGTTACTTCATCATCAGCTTAGCCCTGCCGGAAGAGTTCAAGATGATCGAAGGAATAGCCGGGAACCAGGAAAAAGAGAAGGAAACCATCGGCCTCAGTCACACCGAAGTCGGCATACGTCTGCTTGAACACTGGAAGCTGCCGGAGAACATATGCCGCTGCGCGAGGTTCCATCACTCCGCAAAACTTCTCGCTTCGGGCTCCGAGCAACTCCTCACCATCATAATGCTGGCCGACGCCCTCTCATGCGTAAAAGGCAACCATTTCATCGACGAAGACGACTACAGGGTACTGCCACAGATACTGAAGGCGGCGAAGCTTGATATCTCCTCCTACGAATCGATACTCTCCGAGATCGACACCCGCATTGAAGAAGCAAAAGCGTTTTTGAACATCGCTGAATCAAGCGGCAAGCTTACCGCCGCCGACATGCAGGGAGAGGAGATAGCAACCATCGTGGTTGTCAGCGCGGACGAAATACGCCGTTCGTGGGTAGAGTCGATTCTGAAAAGCTTCGGGCAGCATGTGGTTTCTACAAGCGCCCTCTCCGATAATTCAGAAGAACACGAGGATATACATCTGGCCATACTGGATCCCATGGGGCTGGAATACGAACCCATGGGCAAGCTCGCCTCCTGCCTCAAGGCGCGCGGTGTTCCCGTTGCTTTTCTCGACTGCGAGAAAGAGGGGCAGGATCGAATACCTGATGAACACCGTGGGGTGCCGAAGATCAAACTCGTATTTTCCCGTCCGGACATAACCGGACTTCTGCGGGAGGTCAGAACATGAACGGCAAGGTGATGCTGGTCGACGACGAGCAAGGGGTGCTGAACGCGCTGGAACGGCTTCTCCGTCGCGACAAATATGAAATCATAAAAGCCGGCGGCGGGCGCGAAGCGATTGAACTGATGAAACTGCACAGCGACATCGCCCTTATCATCAGCGACATGAGAATGCCTGATGTCGACGGCGCCAAGGTAATGGAGGAAGCGTATAAACTTACGCCAGATTCTATCCGCATAGCATTGACCGGGTACGCCGATTCCGACACCATAATGAACTGCATAAATCACGGGCAAGTGCGGCAATTTTTCCTCAAACCGTGGAACGACGATGAACTGCGCACCATGGTCAAGGAAAACGTGACCATATACAATATAAGCAAGGAAAATAAAAAACTCGAAGAGCAGATCTACGAGCAGAACATGCAGCTCCAATCGATGAACGAGGAATTGGAGAAGAAGGTTGCCATACGGACGGAAGCCCTGGTCAAGGCAAGGGAAGCGATACGGGATTCAATGAAATCCGTGCTCTCGCTCCTTACGGGGATGATGGAGATGCACGCGCCCGGGACGCGTGGCCACTGCCGCAGGGTAGCCGACCTTAGCCTGCGTCTGGCAAAGGCGCTAAATCTGGGCGAAGACCAGTTGTGGGAGATAGAAGCCGCAGCCTTGGTCCATGACATAGGGAAAATCGCCCTGCCGAGTTATCTCAACGGCAAAAGCATGCATGACATGAGCGCCGAGGAAAGGGAAGAGTACAAGAAGCACCCGGCAATTGGACGCGATCTGCTTGCAGAAATTCCGGGGTTTGAAAATATTGCCGACCTGATATGCAACCACCACGAATCGGTCTCTGGTAACGGATTCCCTACAGGTGCAAAAGGCGACAGCATCCCGCTAGGCGGAAGAATCATGGCCGTCGCCGACAGCTTCGACCGCTACTGCCACCCGACCGGAGGCGGCATCCTTATGGCAAAATCGAAGGCATTCAAGTTTCTGGAGATGGCGGCGGGCAACAAGCTTGATCCGGATCTTGTCGCCCTGTTCCTCAAGGCCGACATCCCGAGTTATACCGACGAAGGGGCGCACGAGGTGGAGATGGGCATCAACCATCTGGTCCCGGGCATGATTCTATCGAAAGATATAACCAATATCATCGGCAAATCTCTGGTCAAAAAGAATACCACACTCACGCTGGATATCATCGATCAGATCGCCAATAATCCGGGGTTCGACCCTACCGTGAGCCGCATCTTTATCCTGAAGGATTCAATTCCACAGGAAAGCACTTCGGACGCCGAGGATACTGACTCTCCAGCAACCAAGAAAAAGAGCGGCGATGAAGCGCAGCGAAACCTCGTCGTCGTTGTTGACGACGAACAGCACGTGCTTAATGCACTGCGCAGAGAGCTTCGCTCCGGCGGATACGATGTCGAGACTTTCACCAACCCCATAGACGCAATCCAACAGATAAGAATGGAGAAAAACGTCTACGCACTGATTACCGACTTCAACATGCCAGCCGTACGCGGCGACAGGTTCATTGGGCAGGTGCAGAAGGAGTTCCCGAACATCCCCTGCATTGTAATAACCGGACTTGCCACCAAAGACACTGTCGTACTACTCAGGAAAAGCGTCAAGGTCGCCCGCATGTTACCAAAGCCATGGGACAAGGAACTTCTGCTCAAGACCCTTGCCGACTTCGGATCTAACCAGACGAAAGAACAAGGCAACACCCAGGCAACCGTATAACGGGAAAGGCAGTCATGCATATCCTTGTAATAGATGACGAGATCAATATCCGCGAGATGCTGTGCGCAATGTTCGAGACTCTCGGGCATACCTCAGAGAGCGCCAATGACGGGCTTGCGGGGTTGGCTAAGTGCCGAACGGTAAAGTTCGACGTCATTTTCTGCGACATCATGATGCCCAACATGAGCGGCCTCCAGTTTCTTGAACAACTGAACGAGACGGGTGAGACGCCGCCCGTAATTTTCGTAACAGCCTATGCCGGGCTCGAAAACGCAACCTCAGCCCTTCGTCTGGGCGCTTTCGACTTCCTGAATAAACCGGTCGACATGGACAACATTGCTCTCTGTCTCGAGCGAATAGAAAAAAGGAACGAACTGCATCGCCAATACAACAACGAAAAGGAGGAGAAGCTAAAAGCCCAGTCAGCGGTTGAGACCGAACGCAGAATGCGGGAGAACCTCAACGAACTCAACAGCAAGCTTGTGGAGAACATAGAATTCCTCAAGACATTACTGAACACCATACCCAGCCCGGTTTACCAACAAGATGGAGATGGCCGCATATTGCGCTGCAACCAGCTTTTCAGCCAAACAATCGCGGGGATGGATAAAGAAGACATAGTCGGGAAAACGATTGGGGAAATCGCCGCCAACATGCCGGCTGAATGCAGATTCACCAGCAACAATATCGCAGTGCTTAACAACAGCGATCCGGATCAGAGCTCAGATACGAGAATCAAATGCGCCGACGGGGTTACGCGCGATTTTATCCTCAAAAAAAATGAGCAGAAAGATTCCGATTTCGGGCTTATATGCATAATGGTCGACGTCACCGACATCAAGCGTTTCGAGCTTCAATTGCGTCAGTCGGAAAAAATGCAGGCTATCGGCCAACTCGCCGCTGGAGTTGCACACGAGATCAATAACCCCGTCGGTTATATAATGAGCAACCTCGGTACGCTCAAGGAGTATGTCGCAATTTTCAA
This sequence comes from Planctomycetota bacterium, assembly GCA_016936955.1. Lineage (GTDB taxonomy): Bacteria > Planctomycetota > SZUA-567 > SZUA-567 > SZUA-567 > JAFGWW01. The sequence goes on from JAFGWW010000322.1 coordinate 12,257, forward strand.
AAAGGCAATGGGTGAGTGTATCCTTGCGAAAGAAGCCTTTTCTGCAAACAACCAGGACGCGGTAAGAACACACCTTGAAAAGTTCTCCGCTACCCATATTGATGAGGATGTGGATTTCATACTTAATGACTGCGACGACCTGCTCGGTGAATCGATAAACGGGGCGATCAAGGTGCGGGACATTGTCCGCAGCCTCAAGAGCTTCTCCCGGGTTGACGAGAAGATAAAGGCCGACGTAGATATAAATAAAGGTCTGGAATCAACCCTCAAGGTAGTGTGGAATGAATTGAAATACAAATGCCAGATAGAGAAGGACCTCGCCCCACTGCCGAAGATAAGCTGCAACCTTGGACAGCTCAATCAGGTTTTCATGAACCTTTTCGTCAATGCCGCTCACGCCATACCGGAAAGCGGAAAGATAGCCATCAAATCAGAATCTACCGATGAGTCGATAATAATAACTATCGCGGATACGGGAACCGGGATCGCGCCGGAAAATCTCAAGCGCATCTTCGACCCCTTCTTCACCACCAAGCCGGTGGGGAAAGGGACGGGGCTGGGCCTTTCAATATCACACGGCATAATCGAGGAGCATGGCGGGACAATCACGGTGGAGAGCGAACTGGGTAAAGGCACCACCTTTACCATAACCCTCCCCGTAATGAAAATAGAAGACGAGGAGAAAAACTAGCGCAACAAGAGCAGCGGCTTTTTAGATTTTCAGGTATTTTCTTATCTTCCCGATCTCGTCGGGGGTGCCCACCACAACCAGATCCATTCCCGGAGTAATCAGAAGATTTCCGTGCGGGTTATAGACGAAATCGCTCTTCTCCCCGTCACGGGTGGCGATTATATTTACGTCCGCGATATCCGGGAAGCGCGCATGGCCGAGGGTTTTTCCTACAAGTTCGTGACCTGCGGGAATGCACATATTTTCAAAACGGATTGCGCGGTGGTCACGCAGCATGGTATCGAGAAAGGTTACGACGGTAGGGCGAACCATTTCGCTGACCATCCTCATGCCGCCTATCATGGCCGGTGCGACAACCGAATCGGCCCCCGCCTTCATAAGCTTTTTTTTATTTACCAGGTCAACGCATCGGGAGATGATGCGCAACTCCGGGTTCAACTGGCGCGCGGTAATCACGACCAGCAGGTTATCCTTGTCGTTGGGAAGCGAAGAGAGAAGGCCGCTTGCGCGCTCGATACCGGCCGCTCGCAGAACGTCATCGTCGGTGGCGTCGTCCTGCACGTAACAGATATCGCCGGTTGACTTGAGCTTCTCGAGGCGTTCCGAGTCGTTATCGATCACCACGAAATCGCGTTTGGTTGCCTGCAATTCGCTAGCCACGTGGCGGCCGGTTTCGCCTCCGCCGCAGAGAATGAAATGTCCCGACAATTTCTCGATGCGCTTGAGCATCTTTTTCCTCTCCAGAATCTGTGACAACTCTCCCCCGACGATAAAGGCGGTTATGGTCGAGATAAAATACATGAGAAACCCGAGGCCCACAAAAGCCATGATTACGGTAAAGCCGGTGCCGAGCCAGCTTCGCTCCGACTGGAGGACATCGCTGAAACCGACTCCGGTAAGAAGGATTGCCGTCTGGTAGGTGCAATGGCGAATGAGCTGGAGGTCGTTGCTGACGCCTTCGGGGTAGCCGAGGCCGTCCGCTTTTTTGATTATGAAATAACCTATGGTGCCGAAAGCGAAGAGGGCGACAAAGAGGAATACCGGACGTGAAAGGCGCCCGAAGAGGGTGAAGTCGCTTTTCAGCCCCCCGTCGGCCTGGGGCTTTTCTTCATTCATAGCTGATATATTCCTGCCGCCAGCCACTATACTCCCCCGTACCGGTACTGCTTCATTGTTAATTCATGAACCGATTATTTTCCCGAGCTGACTGTCGCTGCCGGGTTTGGAACCATTGATTATTATATTTTCCAATTCGTCCGCCAGTTCCTCGTAATCGACCTGTTTGTCAGAGATTTTAACGGCGCCATCCTGTCCGAGACAGGAGGCGATCTCGGAACTGTCGGCCGCTACGGGGAGGACGTGGCTCAGCCCGGTAAGCTCGAGCACATTGCGCACACTCGACGGGGGCGCGAGTATCACAACCTTGAACCCCGCCTTCTCAGCCTCGGAGAGGAAGCGGACGAAGAGTCCAAGGATACTGGAATTGACATATTCGACCGCACTGAGATCGAGAACCGTATCGCATGGGATCTCGGTTGAATTTACGCCCAACACCTCGAGAAGGTCAATACTCTCGGAGGTATGGCCGTCTAGAAAACCGGTTATCTTTACCAGCCTGTAGTCAGGATAATCGAAGCTACTAACGCTCATCTCTTCCCCCTTAGAGTTTTATTTGTCCTTGCCCTCAGCTTCTTTTTGCATCTCTTTACGCATATCGTCAAGGTCTTTCTTCACCGTTTCCGCCGGGATCGGCTCCCCGCTCTCATCGTCGATGACAGACATGCCCTTTTCATAAGGAAGGATGAAGGTTTCCGTATTGAAGGGGGCGAGGCCGTCAAGATTGGTTTTTACATTGTTGAGCTCGCGGATTTCGGTCTTTGTCTTGGTTTTGTACTCGCCTTTTTTCATCCCGGGGCCAACCAGCTTTTCCTGGGTAACGGTCTTGACCTTAGAAGGCACGGCTGCCCCGGCTGGGAACCAGAGTTCCATGACAATCGCCTTGTTCTTGGGGACGAGGGTGAAATGGTTGACCGTCTTTTCGCCGGCGCCTTCTTTCACGCAGACGATGGAATCAAACTCCTCGCGCAGTTCCTTGGCGCTCTTGACGTCGGAGCGCAGGAGGAAAACGGCAAGGCCTGCGTTGCCGCTGACTTTCTGATCGTCCTTATTGACCGTGCGGCGGGTGACTTCGCGCGGTTCATCATCAAACTTGGGCATCATCTCCCAGAGATACTTGCCGTCGAAGATCACGAGGCTGCAATCCTTGAACGGCAGCTCTTCTTTCGAGTCCTCGCGGGAAAGCTTCCAGATTTTCGCGGGCGTGGCGAACTTCACCTCGTCATACTGGACAAGCTCGCTCCCTTCCTTGGCATATCCGCCGGTGGTTCTGGTAAACATCGAAGCCTGCACGCGCGTAATCTTCTTCGCATTCTCGAAGATGTCTTCGAGAAGCTTGTCCGTCTCCTCGTTGCTCAATCCGTTGACGGGGTCGATGCGGCATACTCCGCCCTCGCACCCCTCCTCACCGGCAAAGGCGACGAACCCGGAGAAGAGCGAGACAAGAATCGCGGCAAAGGCAGAGAGATAAAACTTTTTCATATGTAAGACTCCTGAATATTATAAACCAAGTGATGCGGGGGCGGCGCAAGGCCGGTCAATCCCGATCAAGCTCCTTATTTTCCGGCGCTTCATCCGGCGGGCTGAATGTACGCAGGATCGCCGGGAAGACGATTATGGACGCAACAAGACTGCAGAAGAGGGCGAGGATCGAGAGGATACCCATACTCGATACGCCCCTGTACCCCCCTGGCAACCACGGCACGTACTGTGGCGCGGCAAGGGAGCCGAAGCCGACCATGCTTGTAAGGGTCGTAATCATGATCGCCCGGCCAGTGTCGCCGATCATGGGCCTGATGCGCCTGCCGGACTCGTAGAAGCGTTCGACAAGATGGATGCCGTTATCCACCCCAAGGCCGATCAGGATCGGGATGGCAAGAACGTTGATAAAGTTGAACTCAATCTTTCCGAAGCTCATAAGCCCGAAAAGGAAGAGAAGACCGAGCACGATGGGCAGCAGGCTGTAGAGCACCCGTGGCGGGTGGCGATGGAAGAAGAAGGTGAGAACCATGGCCGCCACCGCGAACACCGCAACCGAGACGTGCCAGAAGTCGGTCTTCACCACTCCCGCAAGCTCGTGCGCCAGAAGGCTGGTGCCGGTGAGGAATGCCTTGCTCTTCTCTCCGTCCTCATCGTTATCAACAAGCCCAAGACGGTGGCGGACCTCTTTGAGCCACTCGTCGTCGATCTTGAGGTCGGCGGTCTTGCTCTCGTTTACAATGGGAGGGAAGATGTTAGATTTCACCGTCCACCCGCCCGCTATAACAGTAATCCGTTTGGTCCATGTATACTCGAGCGATTTACCGCCGGGGCCGTCCCCTTTGCCCTCTGCGAGTTCACCATCGGGGCCTATTGCGACAAGCTGTTCGCGGGTCAGCATCGCCCCTGCGGGGTAGCGGACGTTATCGTTGCGGTCGACGGCCGGCTTTGCAAGCTCAACCGGGAACTGGATATTTTCCGGAATCGGTTCACGCAGATCGAGGACGGTACGCCTGCGGGTTACGAGGCGCTGGGCCCACTTACCGACCGGGGTATTGTAAAACATGCTGGGGAGGATTATCTCACCCTTGCTGACAAGGGCAGCGTGCTCTTTGAGAAGCTTGATTGTCAGGTAGAAAGATTCTTCACTCAACCCCTGCTTCGCGAGTTCGGCGCGGAAATCGGCGAGTGCTTTTTCAAAATCGATAGTCTTCAAAAAGGCCAGTCGCTCTTTCTGCTTCGACGGCGCGGGAAGATACCGCATGGCCGATTCGTAATTGACAAGCAGACCTTCCTTCATCAGTTCCTGACAGCCTTTCTCAAGCTCGGAGGCGCGCTCCAGAGCCTTCTCCTCGGTATCACCGTAAGCGAGGAGCATCAGCTTGTTCGGGTTGCGCTTGGAGAAGATGCGGGCAATCTCGCCACCGAGCTCAAATGAACGGTCTTTCGGGCGCAGGCTCGATATATTCTCATTAAATGAAAGCGCGTCTTCCTTGAAAGCAAGCTGCAGCCCGCAGACAATGGCGATGATCACAGTGACGGCCAAGATGAACTTGCGCCGCTTCTCCACAAACACAGCAATCTGAGGAAGGAAGAAGGTTGTCGGGCGCAGGGTGCGCGCATGTTCTTTGGAGAAGGAGTTGCGCAGGGCAATAAGGCTCGGCAATACAAAGAGCATTCCCGGAACTGAGAGAGCGATACCCAGACCGGCCAGAACGCCGAACTGTGAGAGCTGGGTGAAGCGCGTTGCCTTGAGGGCGAGGAAGGCGAGGGAGGTTGTGGCCATGCCGATAAATACCGCCCAGCCGGTCTGCGTAAGGCTGGTGACAAAAGCCTCCTCCACGCTCGCCCCGGCGGAACGCTCTTCCACGTAACGGTTATAGATATGAATCGCGTAATCGACCCCGAGCCCCACAAGGACGGCAGCGAAAGCACAGCTTACGATATTGAGCTGGCCGAAGACAATCCATCCGAGGCCGATGGTCCAGCTGACCACCATCACCAGCGGTACACCGATATAGAGCAGAACCCCGTAGCGGCGGAAGCAATATCCGAAAAGGGCGACAACACCGATAAGACTTGTGATCAAGGTGCCGAAGAGGGTTTCGTTTACCCGGCTGCGATATTTGGTCGCGATCTCGTAGCCGCCGCCGTATTCAATCCGCACCCGCTCCTGTTGAGCAGGGGGCATTCCGGCCTCAACCTCCTCGCCGGTAATCTGGCGGATTTTCTCCATGATCCTCCGAGAAAAGCTCGCGCTCTGGGCCGGATATTTCGGCTGCACCACCAGCAGCAGCATGGCCTTGGCATCGTCTTCGATATAGGCGCGTTTTTCCGGGGTGATCTCGGCGACGATATAGTTCCTCTTGTTGCGGCTGTCCTCGTCGGAGAGTTCGCCTTCCATGGCGTTCTTGAATACGCTGAAGATCCCGAGCACGTCATGGGCGATATACTCCTGTGTCTCGCC
>JAFGWW010000323.1 GCA_016936955.1 Planctomycetota bacterium
ATCGCGGCCTTCCAGATCGTGCGCGGGGCAATGCTTATCAGCCGAATCGTCAAGATCGACCTGCCCCATCAGGCGTGGAGGCCGGGGCCGCTCTACTCGTTCCTCTGTTCCCACATGCGCCATAACTACAACCCGCGCTTCGTACTCGAACTTTCGGAGGAGGATTTCGCGGCCAAGCTCAAGGCCGTCCTCTCCTACCAGAGCCAGTTCGTGACCGGCCGACCCGCAGGCTGGGCAGAGGACCATGTCACGGTGCGGGCGAAATATTTTGGAAGCCTCGCGCGCTTCAGGTACGGCGAGGCGATCATGACCGACGAAATTATCGGCCTGCGCAACATTACCGACATCGTCGGCATGGGCGCACCGAATATTGTAAAGGATATCAAGTAATAATGCCGTCGATTGAAATCATACAGACCGCAGTTACCGCCGCCCTGCTCCTGTCCTTCCTCCTTACCAGCAAACTGGTCAACAAGTTTATCGGGCGCTATGCGCAGGAGCACAGCTATTCCCCCAACCGGGTAGTGGCGACCAAGAAAAGCGTTTCCTTTTTTGTCTTCATCGTCTTCGCCTTTCTCGTCTCCCTTACCTGGGGGGTGAACCTGCGCGAGATATACATCATCTCCACCAGCATCCTCGCCGTGGTCGGCGTCGCCTTTTTCGCGGTGTGGTCGATGCTGAGCAACATCACCGCCGGAATAATCCTCTTCTTCCGCTACCCCTTCAAGGTCGGCGACATGATATCTTTTCTGGACATGCGGGACTGTCAGGCACGGGTGGTGGACATCACCGCCTTCCACATGCTTCTTGAAGAAGATAACGGCAACCGCATAACCGTGCCGAACAACCTCGCCATCCAGAAAGGCATCGTCATTATCAAGGAGAGCAACCTCGCCGCTCCGGCGCCAGAAGAGAAGCCCGACCCGGTAATGTAAGGCCCTTCACCTGCACCACCTGCTTCCGCAAAACCGCTACAGTTCCGCCTGCTCGTGGAAATCTTCAAGCGGCGGGTTTTGCGTTTCACCGTCGTCGCCGACAACCTTTATGCTACGCCACCTTCCGCTGCGATAGCGCAGGTAAAAGGCCAGGCTGAAAAGCAGGAATGTTCCAATGCCGCAGCCCCATGCGGTCGTGGCCGGGGCGGAGGTGAACTTGAGAATAAAGATCATGACCGGCACCATTATCCAGTGCAGCGTGACCGAGATGCACATGGTCCAGAACGTGTCGCCCGCCCCTCGGAGGGCGCTGCTGAAAGCGACCACCACCGACTCGATCATCACGTAAAGCGAAGCCATGCGGATCATGGTTATGGCAAGCGGCGCGGCCTCTGCGAAAACCTGGTCCTCCCCGGCCGGCTTGAACATGCCCACCAGAATATGGGGATAGCCAAAGAAGAAAACCAGTATCACCGCCGAATACATCCACCCCATCTTGAGACCCGAGATGGTGGAGCGGTGGGCGGTCTCCGGGTCTCCCGCGCCCATATATTTTCCTACGAGGCTCGTCACCCCCACGCCGACGCCGATAAGGGGCACGAAGGAGACCATATCCCAATTGAAGAGCATGGTAACCGCCGAGGAGACAACCAGCCCTTTCGACTGGAAAGCCATGATCATCGCGTTGAAGGCCATGAAGTTGAGCACAAACTCCAGCCCCGCGGGCGAGCCGAAGCGGAATATCTTCTTCATTATCTGCCAGTCAAAAACAAAAGCGCCCCATACCCCGTCCGGCTCGCGCCTCTTCATGAAGACAAAAGCGAGGAGCAGCACCAGCAACCCGCAAGCCCCGCCGATAAGGGTTCCGTAAGCCGCCCCCTCGATACCCAGGGCGGGAAAACCGAGACGGCCGAAGATGAGGATATAGTTCGCGCCGATGTTTATCGCCATCGCCCCGAGGGAGGCGAACATGACTATCCGCGTGCGCCCCAACCCGGAAAAGAAGCAGGCGAAGCAATGCCTGAAAAGCCCGATCACGACTCCGTACAGCAGGATCGAGAAATACGCCTTCTGCGGAACAAGCTGCTCGGGGGCGATCCCGGCAAACTCGAAAAGCTTGAACCCCAGCGGGCGGCAGGCAAGAACCAGCGGGTATGCGGCCAGGGAGATGATAAGCCCCTGGGCAAGCACGGAGGCGCACCGCTCCCGCTTTCCCGCACCAAGATATTGGGCAACGATGGCGGTGAGGTAACCGGTGAGGCCGATGAAAAAAGTCATAAGCATGAAGCAGGTCATGCCACCGCCCATGGCGGCGCTCATCTGCGCCGAACCCAGCCGGGAGAGAAAGTACCTGTCGGTAAAAGTCATGATCGTGTCGCAGGCGTTCGAGATAACCATGGGCGCCGCGATGGCAATCATCTCCCCCATGCCACCGGGGCCTTTAAAATGTTTTTCAATCATACTCATTGCATTTTCGTCCGTATAAGTTTGGGTCGGCAATTTTCGCATGCGTGGAACTCGCGTTTTGCCGTGAAAATAAAAATGCCCGCCGGTCTCACCGGAGGGCATTGGATGGAAATTTCTTTTCCTTCAAGTCCTCACAGGGAAACCGCAAGCCTCCACTCCATCGCGGAGAAAACCGCACATGATGCGACGCGCGCACCGGCGTTTTTCATTACGATGGATTCAGCTGCAATGCTCTTCATGATCTCCCCTAAAAAACTGATGCCCCCATGAATACACAGAGGGGCATGAATTATCAAGATAATTTTGCGAATAAATTTTCCCATCAAACCCGCAGGTCGTAGATTTTGATCTTCCGGTCGAGGGTCGGGCGCGAGATAAGCAGGATTTCGCTCGCCCGTTTCTTGTTGCCCCGGGTGTAGTCGAGAACCTGCTGGATGTGGCGCCTCTCCATCGCGGCGAGGGTGAGGGACTGCTCGGGATCGTCTCCGGTTTCGGTCTCGGCCGGAACCTCGACGCGCATGCCGAGATCCTCAAGCCAGAGCTGGTCGCCCTTGGCAACGGTCATGGCGCGCTTGATCAGGCTCTTGAGCTCGCGGATATTGCCGGGGAAGTCGTAGCGCATAAGGTAATCGAGGCCGATCTGGCTTATGCCCATAACGTGCTTGGCAAATTTCTGGTTGCACTCAAGAATCATCGCGTCGATCAGGACACTGATATCCTCGCGGCGGAAGCGCAGCGGGGGAACGTGGAGCGTGATCTCGTTGAGACGGTAAAAAAGATCTTCCCTGAAGCGGTTTTCCGCCACCAGGGCTGGCAGGTCGCGGTTGGTGATGGCGATGATTCGCACGTCGCTGCGCAGGGTTTCCTCGCCGCCAACATGCTCGAACTGGCCATATTCCACGGCGCGGAGCACCTTCGCCTGCGCGGTGGGGCTCATCTCACCGATCTCGTCAAGAATCAGGGTTCCGCCGTCGGCAAGCTCGAACTTGCCCCGACGGTTGCGCTCGGCACCGGTGAAAGCGCCCCGGTCATGGCCGAAAAGCTCGCTCTCAAGCAGATTTTCCGGAATGGCGGAGCAGTTCAGGGTTATGCAAGGCTTGTCGGCACGGGAGGAGCCGTTATGAATGGCCTGGGCGATGAGATTCTTGCCCGTTCCGCTCTCGCCAAGCACGAGAACCGATGCGGTTGTCTGGCTTGCAGCAATCGCAAGATCAATGCAGCGCTGCATGTCTTCATTACGGGAACGCAAATGCTCAAAGGCTATTACACCCTTGACGAATTTACCGGAAATGGTGGCTGAATCGCCTTTAAAACCTTCATGCATTGCCTGCCCCTATATCTTTACACTTATGCTTTATTTCGTTTATAGTAACGCGAAAAGTGTAGAACGTCAATAGCCAAGTTGCAAAAAATGCAACAAAGGGCATGTAACAAATAATACAGGCAGATTCATAATATTAAGCCTTGTAAAAACATTATAACACCTGTTTTGCGGCTTTGAGAGCATTTTCATAAATTTTACTAAGGCATTCGCCCTGTTTGTCGGCCAGGGCGCGGCAATCCTCATATTCCGGTTTTACCGTAACCACTTCCCCTCCGAGGCGGCCGACTTTCACCTTTACCGTGCCCCCCTCAAGCTCGACCGCGACATGCTCGCGCACCAGAATGGTGCGGTCGATTCTGCTCTTGCGGACGCCGAAGGTGGAGGTGTGAACAAACAGGGCTTTTTCGACAGGCTCTTCGTCCTTGAGCGCGCAGACCACCTTCAGCTCATGGGCGAGGCGGCTTTTTTTCATGGTCACCGGCAAGGCATAAACATCGAGGGCGCCGGCGTCGAAAAGTTTCTCCATCGCGTAAGCCAGCTCTTCGGCGGTCATATCGTCTATGGCGCAGCAGAACTCAATGACCGTATCGGAATTGGCGGTGGTATTTTTATTACCGAGAATGGCGCGCAGCACGTTGGGCACCTCCGGCCACTCCTTCGTGCCGACCCCGTAGCCTATTTTATCGCAGCTCATAAGCGGGGCGGGCGCGAACTCGTCCACCAGCGCCGCGAGAAGAGCCGCGCCGGTCGGGGTAATCAGCTCGCCCTTTATATCCGACTGGCGGAAAGGAACCTTGCGGGAGGCGAAAATCTCGACAGTGGCCGGGACGGGAACAGGCAGAACCCCGTGGGCGCATTTCACAGTCCCGCAGCCCACAACCACCGGCCAGCAGGATACACTCTCCACCCCGAGAAGCTCTAGGCAGAGACAGGAGCCAACCACATCCACAAGAGTATCGATGCCGGATACTTCGTGGAAATGAACCTTCTCCGGATCTTTGCCGTGCACCTTTCCCTCGGCTTCGGCGATAAGGCGGAAAGCTTTTCCCGCGCGCTCCTTCACCCTCGCGGGCAGGTCGGATTTCTCCAGAATGGAGAGCAGATCCGAAAGGTGCCGGTGCGGGCCATGCAGATGATCATCGCTGTGGAAATGGCCATGCCCCCCTTCATGCTTATGCTCATGACTATGGCCGTGGTCATGGCTGTGACCGTGATTATGTTCGTGCTCGTGGTCATGGTGATGCTCATGGTCGTGCGTGTGGCCATGGTCATGATGATGGCTGTGGTCATGCTTATGCTCGTGCGGGGCGGCGTTTTTATCGATCACATCAAGGTGGGTGCCGGTAATTCCGCAGCGCACCGCTTTTTCTATCGAGAGTTCAAACTCGTTGCAGGCCAGACCCGCGAGGCCGCGCCTGAGTTTGTCCGCGTCCACGCCAAGGTCGAGGCAGGCTGCGAGGAGCATGTCGCCCGCGATGCCGGAATGCGCTTCAAGGTGAAGGTGCATGATAATTCTCCATTACTATATGTGGCTCAAACAGGCACTATATTGCTCGATCAAAAAGCTTTAAGCTCTGTCATTCTGAAGGCAGTGAAGAATCTCACGGCTAGGTGCATGCATTAATAAATCGGTAACCGGGATCCTTCGCTTCGCTCAGGATGACAACATTTCTACAGAGCAAGACTCTATCATAAATCCCCGGGCGAAACAGGCAAGAAGAAAGAAAAACCGCCCCCCACCATCAAGCCACAAAAAAGGGAGCGGACATGGCGCCCGCTCCCTCGTTGGTCTTCGTTTTTACCGGAAAACTACCAGATCGTTTCTTCGGTCTTTTTCTCGGTCTTCTCTTCTACCTTCTCTTCCGTCTTCTCTTCGGTCTTTGTCTCTACAGCCGTCTTCCCTTCCGGCTTGACCTCTTCGGCCTTGCCTTCCTCGGCTTTGCTACCTTCGGCGGCCGCGGGCATCTCGCCAAGGAGGGCGACAGGCGCGTTCGGACGCTGGGACTTGAGGATTGCCTTGCGCGATTCGGGGTTGACATTGGCAAGGAAGAGCCCGCTCGAACCGGCGGCCTGAATGCTCTCGTCCGCGTCGTTGAGAGCCTTGATCTTGTAATCGCTGCACTCGTTGTTTACGTCAATTGCATTGATGGCCTGGATGCATTCCCTGCGCAGGGTGACGTTGGCCTTGTCCTCTTCGTCAAAGACGTTCTTGAGCGCGCCGAGGGTGTTCGCGTCCTTCAGATTGCGGAAGGCGATAGCCACCGCTTCGCGCAGGGTGATCGGACGCTTGCTGTCCTTGAGCACCTCGCGAAGCCCGGTGACATCCGCATCGGAGAGCTTTTCGCTGGCCGTGATATCGACGCGCGAAAGGCCGATGGCGCTCTCTTCGGCGATGCGGTTATACATCCTGCGGACGTAATTGGCGTTGGAGAGCGGGTTGAGGCCGGAGAGCTCACTCACCTTGCCAACCAGATCCTGACGG
>JAFGWW010000324.1 GCA_016936955.1 Planctomycetota bacterium
AGCCGCAGCCCCTCCCCCGCGCTCGGCGGCGATAGAGGAGATGCCCACGAGGTGGCCCGATTCCTGCCGCATGAATTGATGCCAGGCCGCGTTGGCGAGGGCAGTGAAACCGGTGACGTTGGTTTCTATCGTCTGCCTGTCATTATCCCACGGCAACTCGGGGTCAATAAAACCCGTCCCGGCCGAGATTACCACAAGGTCGACCCGCCCCATCTCCGCCACAATCTCATTGAAAACAGCAATCGACGCATCAGCGTCAGTAACATCCATCCGGCGGGAAATCGGGTTGCCGGGAAGTTCTTTCAATAGTTCATCAAGGAGGGACTCACGCCTGCCGGTTACGCAGACGTCGTATCCGTTACGCGCCAGAAGCAATGCAAGCCCCCGGCCTATTCCTGATGTCGCCCCAACAACGATCGCCTTTTTCATAGAGCCACCTCCCTGCGCCAAAAACCCAACTATACACACCCCGCAGCCACATGTCCAGACGGCGCGCGAAACGCGGGAGGTTCACGGGATAATCATCGGCGGAAAATGATTGTAAGGAGAAATCGGATGAGGAAGAAATGGAGTAACAGGAACGGAGGGCTTATTTGCTCTTCTGCCGCTCGCGGATGAACTCCATTACCGCTATGGCCACAGGGTCATTGGGGTCGCCCGCGGCTTCTTTTATAAGATTCATAAGAATACGCACGTCGCTGGCCGAGAGGCCGCATACGTTCGACTCTTTCTGCTTCTCCTCCGGATCGCGTTCAACCTCGACGATTACCTCGGCTAGGGTCTGGCTGATCTTGGCGGGAACGCTGGGCTTGATGAGATAGCCGTGAATGCCGTAGCTGGCGCACTTGACGATAGTCTGCCTGTCATTGGCTGTGCTGTGGATAACCACCGGAATGTCGCGCAGCTTTTCGTCGGCCCGGATCTCGCGGATAAGCTCCTGCCCGCCCATGGCCGGCATCTTGAGGTCGACCACGGCAATGTCGATACGGCGGGAGGATTCATACTCTTCCCGGAGTGACGCGAGAGCGGTAATCCCATTGTCAGCAGTCAGGCACTCGGCTTCAAAGGTGCCAAGAAGAGCGCCGAAAAACTTGCGCATCATGATCGAATCATCGACCACTATTATGCGCTTGCCCTTGAGTATGGGCCCGGGCTTCAGAATCTCCTCGGCAGCTTTTTTATTTGCAGAATCATTAAGGGTGTCGTCAACCGAAAAGACCATGGGCAGTATTATCCAGTGCCTGTGCAGGCGAGTAATGACAAAATATATCGTGACTTAAATCACGCATACATATTACAGAATATGCATCATAATTTTAACCCATGCAACTTGATATTTGCTAATTCCCGAAAATAATAGGACAGCATGAACCACCGCAAGCATAACTGAATAAATGTAAAGATGTTGTGTATTTATGGTTTATATACCCGGATGAATGAATTATATTGTAAGAACCAGCGCAACAGGGCGTTGGCATGCTCCGAGCGCCGATGCTGACGGGCTATTGGCGCTGGCGGAGAAAAGAGAAGGAGGTGCAACATGGCTAATAATGAATACGGGAAAGACTGCTTTTGAACAACCCATGAGCAAGCGGCGCCGGGGATTCCCCTCCGAGACGAACGTGAAACGCGGCAGGCGGGTTGTGCACGGCGACAAGGAACTGGAGGAAAAGCTCGGCCGCAACGACCCCTGCCCCTGCGGCTCGGGACGCAGGTTTCAAGAAGTGCTGCATGAAAAAGGGGCGCTTTTGACGGCGTGAACCGTCAGGATTACTTCAGATAACAAAGACAGCCCCCGGCCGTGAATGCGACCGGGGGATTTTTATTATTTCATCATGATCCAAGACCTCTGCCGCAAGCAAGAACGGGATCAATCATCGATCACGATCTGTTCGAGCCCTTCTTCGGGTTCGGGGTATTTGCTTTTGAGGCCTTCGAGAGTCTGACGCAGAATCCTGGCCACCACGATATTGCGATACCACTTGCGGTTGGCGGGGATAATATACCATGGCGCGTAGGCGCGGGAGGATTTCGAAAGGGCGATCTCGTAAGCTTTGCGGTAGTCTTCCCAGAGTTTGCGCTCCTTCACGTCGGCGGAGCTGAACTTCCAGTTCTTTTCCGGAACGTTGAGCCGGTCTTCGAGGCGCTCCTTCTGCTCCTCCTTGCTGATGTTGAGGTAGAACTTGATAATGGTGGTGCCGCTATCGGCGAGAAGCTCTTCGAAATTATTAATGTGGCGGTAACGCTGCTCGATCACCTTCTTCGGCGCAAGCTGGCGCACGCGGGCGATGAGGACGTCTTCGTAATGGGAGCGGTTGAAGACATGGATCATGCCTGTCTTCGGGGTGCAGTCATGAATGCGCCAGAGAAAATCGTGGGAGCGCTCCTTCTCGTTCGGAGCCTTGAAGGAGTGGACGCGGACTCCCTGCGGGTTGAGCGGGCCAAGCACCTTGCGGATCGTGCCGTCCTTGCCGCCCGTGTCCATGGCCTGGAGCACGATCAGCACAGAGTGCTTGCTCTCGGCCCAGAGAACATTCTGTAGTTCCTTGAGGCGAGCCTGCTCCTTGGCTAGAATCTCGACCGCTTCCTCACGGGTGATGTCCGGCTTGTCGGAGGGGTCGTGTTTATCCAGATTGAAACGCCCGCTGAAGGGAACGCGGTACTTTGCGATATAGTCGTGGCCTTTTTTCTTACGAGATTTTCCCGCCATAATTCTTCCTTTCGATTTGTAATGCCCGAAGCCTAAAATAGCCCAAAGCGCACGGGCAGTCAAAGAAGAATCACGGCGTAAATCCACAAACCCGGCGTTGCGGCAAAAGACGGATGACAACGAAAGCGGGATTGTGCTTTATCGAAATTATGTTATGCTGGGCGATCCGCAAGATCCGGAGCGCGGAAAGCATTCAAGGAAAAGCGATGGCACGCAGACTTGTGGCCGACGAAGAAGGCACGGTATTCTGTTTCCCCATGGGGAAAAAGCTCACCGCCTTCGGCGCGGCCGAACTTATCCATGACCGCCTCAACGTGGAGGCGCAGGTAGTCAAGCACCGCGACCCGGACACCGGGATCTGGGGCCTCGCCATCGCCCTCAACGCCCCTGCGCGAGACATTTTCGAGGACGAATCGTCTCAGGCGCTATCCCTATGCCATCAGGTCATGGGCAGGAAATAGTCTCCCACACCAAAAAAAACGTCAGCTTTTCCCACATCCAGGTAAACAATTTCGGCAATGTTACATTTTTAGCAGTTGCTCATAACCCGCCTGCGGAGCAATCAGACGCTTTTTCCATTGAAACCATCCTGCGATGTTATAAGCCCCCAATTTGCCATACCCGCAAGGATTACCGGTATAAAATTATGGCCGAAAAAGACTTACAATATAAAGCAATAGACAGAGATTTAATTTTCAAGGCAAACCAGACGCGGCCGATAATAATTTTATGGAGGCGAAACATTTATACTCTTCAGGTATAGTAAATTGGAACGCTGGTTGTTAATATTGACGCAGAAAGCGTATCGGAATATGAGGTGCGCAAAGACATCCTGGATTCGACTGCTTATGTAAGGAAACGGCTATGGTGACTACTTTGATACTTCTGCTTGGCTTGGGATCTGCCGCGACAACGGCGGGTGTTTTACTGGCAAGAAGCATAGAAAGCGACTTGAACAAGGTTGCCGATATGGCGCAGGGCATCGGTAAGATGGGCCGGGAATGCAAAAGGATCGCCCGCGACATGAACAAGCTCCATCTTCCCCACGGCGAGGACTTCGCCATGCCGGTTGAGGCGCGGGTAATGGATAGCCGGAAAATCCTGAGCCACGAGCTTTTTTTTGGAAGAAATTGATGAACCCCTGCGCGGCGCGGACGTTAATAAAAATAAAGCCGAGGGCGCAAGCCTTCTCATCTCACCCCGTCGGTCGTTCCGACGGGGATTTTTTTATGGTGCTTACTTAACTACTCCCGCCTGACCCAGCCAACTCACCCCAGAGCAACGTCAAGGCACATCATGATGGTAAAACCGCCCATGCACCCCATGGTTGCAATATC
>JAFGWW010000325.1 GCA_016936955.1 Planctomycetota bacterium
CGCACCCACCGCGATCTTGCGCAGGAAATCTCTCCGCGAACAATTCTTTTCTTCCATTACTTATGTCCTGTCATCCTGAACAACGTGAAGGATCTCGTTCTAGAGAATCATGGGAGGGTGAGATTCTTCGCTCCGCTCAGAATGACACCAACCCGTATGTTTAATTATTTGCGTCGCCTGACCTTCTCCGCCTTATCCAGCCTGCAATCACCGAAAGATGCGCAGTCGGAGCATGAGGCAAAAGCGGAGCAGTCGGCCGATCCCTTTTTGGTCAGACCGAATATGGTAAGAGCCGCAAGCCCGCCCGCCGCCGCCAGCCTTCCGCACGAGCGGATAAATTCGCGCCGCGTCTGGTCGTTGCTATTGGTCATCTTTGGGCTCCCTGGTATAGGAGTAGATTTTTACCTTCTTGCCGTCCGGTGCGAGGACCACGAGAAACTCGTTATGGGCTACCGCCATGTCCAGCGCCGCGAGTTTGTCCTTTTCGTAATCAGTGGCCACGCAGAGGAAATCTCCCTTAGGGGTGAAGATCTTGACCCTCGGCAGGCCTTTCTCGGCGGTGAAGACCGCGCCGCTGGGGGCGATTGCGATATGGATGGGGTTGCAGCAACCGGCGAACCCGCTGACAGCCATGGTGTCCTGCTTGCCCCAGCTCCATTCAAGGTCGCCGTTGGGTGTGTAGGCTTCTATTTTGTGTCGCCCGGGATTGGCCACGCGCAGAAGCCCGTCCGGGGCGAGGGCGATATCGAGATAGGGGCTGGGCACCACGAGGCCGGGGATGTTGCGCCGTTCGTCCTTGCGGCCGATGATGAGATTCTTGCCGCCTTCAAGGTCGATCCGGATTATCTCCCGCTTGCCAGCGTCGGCGACAAACACGAACTCCTTGTTTGCCGCGATAGATGTTATCAGGCTCTTGTCGGAGGTTATTTTCTCGGCGACAGTTTTCTCTTTTCCTTCTTTGTCTATCATATATACCGAGTCGGATGTGGCGTAAACAATCCCACCGTCCGGAGCCAGAGTCAGTGCCGTCACGCCGCCTTTTACAGGATACTTGTGCTTGATCTCGCCCTCGAAGGAATAGGCTATTATGCTTTCCTTGCCGCCCACATATACGGTTTTATCCTGGGATGTTGCGACTGTTTTTGCTTCTTCCTGCGTGATTGCGAACTCGTGAAGCAGTACAAATGTGGGGTTGCTCAAAGCTGCTTTGCGCGCTTCTTCAAGCTGATACCGCGCGTTGGGCGGAAGGCTGTTTTCTACAGGGTCTACAGGCTCGCGCGGTTCGCGGAGCAGGGCATAACCGGCAACCATCCCCGCTATCGCAACAAAAAGCGGTATGAGCTTGGCGAAAAATGATTCCTGGGTCTGTTCCGTCTCGCTATTTTCCTGCATAACTCTCTTTTCTCATGTCAATACAGGCCATGCCTGTAAGGTCTCTCACCAGTAACCGTCCGTCCGCAAAGGCCATCGGCCCCCACGATTCGTGGTCCTCCAGAACCTTGGCTTTGGCCAGTTCCCGGTAACCGTTCGCGTTGGCTTCTACAAGGTAAAGCGTGCCCGTATTATTCAGCACGCAGAGCGTATCGTCGATGAGCATGAAAGCCCCGAGGCCGAAGCGGTTGCTCCTTCCGCTCTCCCATACAACCTCGCCTTCGAGGTCGAGGCATACCAGTTCGCCCGATGCCTGTCCTCCGCGAATGCCGAAGAGGTGTTCTTTGTAGAGGATCGGAGTGTGCTGCTCCGCGCCGAAGGTGTTGGCGTCGATTTTCCAGAGAACCTCGGGCTCGATCTTGTCGTCCTTTTTCTCCAATCCGAACATTATACTGCCACGGTTGTAGCCGTTGGTCAGGAAAATCCTGCCCCCGGGAATGATGACGGGGGAGGGGACCATGATCCTGTATTCCCATTCGCTGGAGAACCAGAGGATTGAGCCGTCCTGCGCCGAAACGCCTGCCACGCCCCTGTCGGAGGGGTAGACATACATCTTAATGTCTTCGAAGGTCATGGGGATTACGGAAGCGTGGGTCATCTTTGCCAGCTTCGGATTCGGCGTGCGCCAGAGAACCTTGCCGGTTTTGATATCAACCGCCATGAGCAGGCTCTTGCCCGAAGGGGCGAGAATTACCTTACCCTCGTCGATAAGCGGGCACTGTCCGGCATACCACTCCGGCACCTCCGTCCCCTCGTCCTTAACGAGGTCGATGCCCCATACGAATTCGCCGGTCTCTTTTTTAAGGCAGGCGACGTGGCATTTCGGGCCGAGGGTTACGATGTACTCTCCCCATATGGCCGGGACGGTACGCGACATGCCGTGGAAGCGTTTGGTCTTTACCGGATATGACCAGCGCCAGATCTCCGTGCCGTCGAGAAGGGAGAGGCAGAGAAGGGCGTCGCGCTTGTTTGCCTGATCATAATCGAGGAGATAAACCCTGCCTCCGTCGATTACCGGCCCGGCATAACCTTCGCCAAGCTTTACGCGCCAGAGTACGGCAGGGCCGCTTTCCGGCCACGTGGTTGCGATCGGTTCCTTGCTGTCTGCTATATTGTCAAAGTTTTCGCCTCGGAAGCGGGGCCACGCGCCGTTCAATGCCGGGGCCTTGCCGACTCCGGGGATGAATTCCGCCTGTTCGAATACTGATACGGTCGAAACCGTGACAGTCTCCGGCTTTTTGTCTTTTCCCGCAATGCGCATCTCAACGTTGGAGTTGCTTCCCCATGCAACCCACCATGTGAAGAGCGATGCGAAGAATAATAACGAAATTACAGGTGCGTTTCTCATATGCTTATATTCTAAAGTTTATTCGTCGCCAGTCCAGAGTCGAATAGTGATTCCTGGAGGCGCGAAGCTTTAACCGCTTCCTTCTGCGCAGATTTTACTATTTCTGACGCATCATCGAAAGATGAGAGTTTGCGCGCGATCATCGAGAATTGCGCCTCGCAGGAGAGCGGGTCTCCGGCGAGGGAGGTGATGTTATGTTTCGATTCGCGCGAGCGGTTGCATATCAGGCGGTTGGTTGTATCAAGCCGTGCGGCCATGCTCCGCGCGATCGGAATCAGGAACTCAGGCTGCTCTTCCGCCAGTTCGTAAAACTTCACAGCAGGAATGCAGTGTATCATTGAATCAGCTATGGCGCGTACGGTGGCGGTGCGCTTGGGAGCTTCCTTGAGTATGACCGCAATCTCGCCCACAATCTCGTCCGGGCCGATGGTGTTGACGAGGATATTACCGACCTTTACCTCCAGTTTTCCCGAGCGGACGAGGTAAAATGCGCGCCCCATATTTCCCGCCTCGCAGAGCACGTCCCCGCTCTTCAGGTTCATGATGCCGGTGCGTTGCTGCCGGGATTCGCGGTTCAATATCATACAGGTGGTCTTGCGGTGCTGCTCAAGGGCTTTGCCGTGGTGGTAGAGGTGGCTGTCCTCCAGTTCCTCCACTACACGGAGAAAATCGGCGTTTTCGCTGGCGAGGTTCCGTGCCTGATTGATGATGTGCACGTAGTCGATGGAAAAATTATCGTATGCCTTCTCCACGCCGTCGGCGAGAAAGGCGATGCTTCTTACCTTCTCCGTAACCTCTACAAGACGGCTTGCAAGGCTCCGGCAGAGGGTCATGCTCAGTTGTGGCCTCTCTTTCATGATGTTGAAAAGGTCGCCGCTGGCGATCGGTATCTCTTCTATTATGGTCGAGTATGAGAGGGCAACCATGCTTGCCGTGCGGTGTTTGAGAAAAATTCCGCCTTCCCCTATTATGGAATTTGGTGTGCTGATGACCGCAACCTCGATCCCTTTGTCCAGAATATCGGCGTCGCTAAGGGAGTCTGCATTGCTGTTTATATATATGCCGACCCGGCCTTTGCGGAGAATATAAAGGCTGTCCGCAGGTGTTCCCTGACGGCAGAATATCTCCTTCGGGCCGAAAGTTTTCAGGATGTGGGAACGCTCCGTCATTTATTCAATCTCCCGGTTTAAGTTGAAGCTCAATATATTCAATATGAAAACTCCGCAACGGTCAACAGAAATCTTTATCTGTCAAACGTTTATGTATAAGCTGTTCATGAAGGCGAGGAGGTGGCGGTCGGGGATAGTTGATAAATGTCTGGCAACCGTGTCCATGTCGCGCCATTTTAGGTTGACACCATGCCCTACCTATTTATAATCCTTGTAATGACAAGAGGTAAAGAGAAGAAATGGCCTTACGGGCCATATCTTTTTGAATCTCACCGGTATGGTTTATTTTCTGCTTCGTATGCATGGCTGTGCGAGGCCGGTAAATGTGTTGTTGATTTTGCGTAAGCACGATTATCAGGAATCCTATGTCCGAGGCACTGGTTAGCAAGATTGAGGCTCTCAAGGCTGAGCATAACGCCGTGATCCTCGCCCACTACTATGCCCCCGGGGACGTGCAGGATGTGGCCGACTATGTTGGCGACAGCCTCGGCCTTTCCCGCACTGCCGCCACGACCGAGGCGGACGTAATTGTCTTCAGCGGTGTCCACTTCATGGCTGAGACCGCTGCCATACTAAGCCCGGAGAAAAAGGTCATCATGCCCGACGCATGCGCGGGATGCCCCATGGCGGACATGATAACCGCCGAGAAGCTTGCGCAGTTCAAGGCGGAAAATCCCGGCGCGGTTGTTGTCACCTATGTTAATTCGGCGGCCGACATCAAGGCCCTGAGCGATATCTGCTGCACCTCATCGAACGCGGTAAACGTGGTCAGGACTATCCCCGAAGACAAGGATATTCTCTTCGTACCAGACCAGAACCTCGGCTCCTACGTCTCGAAGGTGCTGGGACGCAAGATGATTATGTGGAAAGGCTTCTGCCCGACCCACCAGAACGTTCTGCCCGAGCATGTGCTCAAAGCCAGGGAAGAGCACCCGGATGCGCTGTTTGCCGTGCATCCCGAGTGTCGCCCTGCGGTGGTCGAGCTGGCCGATTTTGTGGGCAGCACCACGGGAATAATAAACTTCTGCGCCGAATCCGACGCTGATAAGTTTATCATCGGGACAGAGAACGGCGTTTTTCACAAGCTGAAGAAGGATAATCCGGACAAGGAGTTCTTCCTTGCTTCGCCTGTGCTTGAATGCCCAAATATGAAAAAGAATACGCTGGAGAAACTCGCGTGGTGTCTTGAGGACATGAAGCCGCTAATCACGGTCGATCCCGAGATCGCGCGCAAGGCGAAGGCGCCGATAGAAAGAATGCTGGAGGTTGCCGGAAGTGGCGGTAAGTAAAGAGCAACTGCGCCGTAATCTTGACAAGGTCATGGCGAGGATCGCCGCGGCCTGCGAACGCAGCGGCCGCAATCCGGAAGATGTTACTCTCGTGGCGGTCACCAAGACGGTGGGGATCGAAGAGGTCAGGGCGCTTTATGAACTCGGGGTAAGGGATTTCGGCGAGAATCGTGCCGAGGTTGCCCTGAGCAAGACCGACGAGATAACCGAAGCGGATATTAACTGGCACTTTATAGGCCACCTGCAGAGGAACAAGGCGAAAAAGGTTCTCGACGGGTACAGGATAATCCACAGCCTCGAATCGCTCAAGCTTGCCGAAATCATCTCGGCGCAGGCTGTAGAGAATAACTTCACCGCCTCCGTTTTCATCGAGGTAAACGTGGCGGGGGAGGTGAGCAAGTACGGCATTGCTCCTGATAAGTTGGAGAATATGGCGGGGGCTGTGCTTGCGTTGACGGGGCTGGAGGTTCGGGGGCTGATGACCATGGCTCCCTTCTCCGACAACCCCGAGGACGCCCGTCCGTATTTCAGACGGCTCCGCGAGATGAGAGACAGGCTTTCCGCTTCGCTGGGAAAGGAACTCCCCGGGCTCTCCATGGGAATGAGCGGGGATTTTGAGGTAGCTATCGAAGAAGGTGCGACGCTGGTGCGGGTCGGTACCGCCCTTTTTGAATAACCGGAAATGGAACGGCATGAGCTTGCTTGAAGGAAAAAAACTTGGCATAATCGGTGCGGGTAACATGGCGGAGGCTCTCCTCAAGGGGTTGCTCTCTTCGGGCATGATACCGGCCGGTTCAGTTGTCGCTTCCGATCCGTCGGAAGAGCGCCGGAAATACTTCGCCTCTTTCGGTGTAAATGTGACAGAGGATAATAATGGTCCCGCAGCCTGTGACGTGCTGCTGATCGCCGTAAAGCCGCAGATGCTCAATGCCGTGCTTTCAACGGTCTCTTCGCAGGTCAAGCCCGGAACGATTGTGGTCAGCATTGCGGCCGGGGTTACTCTTGCCCGCCTCGAAGGGCTTCTGCCCGAGGGGGTGAAGCTTGTCCGGGTTATGCCGAATACGCCGATGCTGGTCGGGGCTGGGGTTTCCTGCCTGTGCCGCTCCGGTAATGTTGATGACAGTGATATGGATATCGCCCTCGCCATGTGCCGTTCGGCCGGCGAGGCTTACGAAGTTGAAGAA
>JAFGWW010000326.1 GCA_016936955.1 Planctomycetota bacterium
AGCCCGTGGGCGGGCATAATATGATGGAGCCCTGCGGTTACGAGTGCCCGACCATCGTCGGCCCCCATACTCACAGTTTTTCAGAACCGACCTCAATCCTGCTTGACGCGGGGGGGCTGGTGCAGGTAAGCTGTAAGGAAGAGTTTATCCGTAACTTCGTTGATCTTATACAGAACCGTGATCGGGCTACTGCCCTCGGAAAGGCTGGACGCGAGGCGCTGCTTTCGAGAAAAGGCGCAACCGCGAAAAGCATAGCCTCTTTATACCGGTTGATTTGATTGTAACCCGCGCACCTGCTTTCTGGATTTGCTTATGAGTGATGAACAGCATGAACGGGTAGAAGAACTGTTTGCGGAGATCGCGATCGAACGCGGTCTTGCCACGCCCGAACAGATTAACGAATGTATAAAAGAGCGTATTCGCCTCAACAAGGGCGGCAATCCTCACCGTCTAGGTGAGGTCATGATGATCCGAGGTATCCTCACCAAGAAGCAGGCCCTTGATATTCTGAAAGAGGCCCATATCCAGAGTGGGCACAAACCCCGCATCGGCGGTTATGAATTACTTAACAGCATCGGCAAGGGGGCGATGGGCGTGGTTTATCTCGCCCGGCAGGTGTCCATGGACCGCAAGGTGGCGCTCAAGCTTCTTCCGCGCAAGTTCGGAAGGGACCAGAAACTGGTCAAGCGCTTCATGCGCGAGGCGCGGATGTGCGCCAAGCTCAACCACAAGAATATCGTCTCTGCTATCGACGTGGGTGAGAGCAATGGCTACCACTATTTTGCGATGGAATATGTTGAGGGCCATTCGCTCGAGGAAGTTCTCAAAAAAGCCCGTTACCTTGAAGAAGACAGGGCGATTACTCTTGCCGTTCAGATCATTCAGGGTCTCGAGCATGCCGCGGGGCATGGCGTAACCCACCGCGACATCAAACCTGCTAATATCATGATCTGCAACGACGGCACCGTGAAGATTGCCGATATGGGGCTGGCGGTTATTTCGGACGAGAAAACCTCATCCGAGGTTACAGCAGATGGGCGCGCAGTAGGCACACCGTATTTCATGGCTCCCGAACAGGTTGAGGGCATGAAAAATGTCGACTTCCGTGCCGACATCTACGCCTTCGGCGCCAGTCTGTTCGAAGCCCTGACCGGAAAGAAGCCGTGGGATGGCGCGAACGTGCCTGCGATTATGGCGCGCCGTCTTTACGAAGATCCCCCGGTTGTCTGTGACGTAAGGTCGAGTATAAGCGAAGAGCTTTCCGCCGTTATCTACAAGATGATGCAGCGTTCGCCTGACGACCGCTATCAGGATTTCCCCAGCCTGCTGGAGGATCTCAAGGCGGTTGCCGAGGGCAGGGCGCCAAAGTGCATAAGCCTGCTCCCCTCGCGCGGAAATGAACAGGTCGAGCAACGTGGGCATCATCGCCGGTACAGGAAAAGAGACTCATCATCAAACGTCTTGGGCAATCTTAGCCAAAAGCAACTCATGGTTGTAGCCGGGCTTGGTGTAATTATTATCAGCGTTGTGCTTGTGCTGTCTTCTGTCGATTCTTTCAGTGGCCCAAAGCATCCAGACTCTTCAAGACAGAATTCTCCTATTTGGAACCCTTACAAGCCAGCAACGGTTGACGGAGATTCCGTGCGCGAACTATGGGAGAAGGCGCGTGACCTGCACAGCGAAATTGACGCGAAACAAGATGTCTCGCCCGGAGAAAAGAAAAAGGTTGAAGATGCCTATCAGGCAATCATAAAGTCATATCCTCAAACTTCTTATGCGGTGAAGGCGAAGTTCAGGATAAAGGCCATAACCGGGGCAAAATAGTCAATTCCTGCCATAAAAAACTTGTTTGAGCGCTTACTTCCAGCATAATAGGGAACTTCTCGCCGTATGGCGGTACGCGGCAAGTCTATTCAGTAATAATACGCTATCGAATTTACGATAAAATACAGGAGGAACAAATGACTTCGGTTGCAACTAACGATTGTAAAATCAAGGACATCGCTCTTGCCGATTTCGGTCGCAAGGAGATTGGTATCGCCGAGCACGAGATGCCGGGCCTGATGGCTACCCGCGAAAAGTACGGCCCCCAGCAGCCTCTCAAGGGCGCGAAGATCATGGGCAGCCTGCACATGACCATCCAGACCGCCGTCCTTATCGAAACGCTGGTCGCCCTTGGCGCGGATGTGCGCTGGGCTACCTGCAATATTTTCTCTACCCAGGACCATGCCGCCGCGGCTATCGCCGATGCCGGGATTCCCGTCTTTGCCTTCAAGGGCGAGACTCTCGAGGAATACTGGGAATACACCCTTCAGGCTCTTACCTGGCCTGATGGAAGTGGCCCGAACCTCATTGTTGACGACGGCGGCGACGCTACCCTTCTGATTCATCGCGGTTACTACGCCGAGGATGACGCCTCGATCCTCGACCAGCCGACCGACAATAAGGAACTCAAGATTGTCAACCGTGTCCTCAAGGAAAAGCTTGCTTCCGACCATGGCTTCTTCCACCGCATCATGGAAAACTTCCGCGGCGTCTCGGAAGAGACCACAACCGGTGTCCACCGCCTTTACCAGATGATGGAGAAAGGCGAGCTTCTCTGCCCCTCCATCAACGTGAACGACTCCGTCACTAAGAGCAAATTCGATAACGTATACGGCTGCCGCCACTCGCTTGTTGACGGCATCATGCGTGCCCTCGACGTCATGGTCTCCGGCAAGGTTGCCTGCGTTTGTGGATACGGCGATGTCGGTAAAGGTTCGGCCGAGTCCCTAGCCGGACAGAAGGCGCGTGTAATCGTCACCGAGATCGACCCGATCTGCGCCCTTCAGGCCTGCATGGCCGGTTACAAGGTCGCCACAATCGAGGACGCTCTCCCCGACGCCGATATCTATGTCACCACAACCGGGAACAAGGATATCATCACCGCCGAGCATATGTCGAAGATGAAAGACCAGGCCATTGTCTGCAACATCGGCCACTTCGACAACGAGATTCAGGTCGACAAGCTCAATGAATGGCCGGGAATCAAGAAGGAAGAGATCAAGCCCCAGGTCCACCGCTATACCTTCCCCGACGGGCACTCAATTTATATGCTCGCCGAAGGGCGTCTGGTAAACCTTGGCTGCGCCACCGGACACCCGAGCTTTGTCATGTCCAACAGCTTTACCAACCAGACCCTCGCCCAGATCGACCTCTGGAATAACAAGCGCGAGATCGGCGTCTATCGTCTGCCCAAGGAACTTGACGAGGAAGTCGCCCGTCTGCACCTCGGCAAGCTTGGCGCCAAGCTCACCAAGCTCAGCTCCGAACAGGCCGACTATATCGGCGTCAGAGTGGATGGCCCCTACAAGCC
The DNA here is from genome assembly GCA_016936955.1 of Planctomycetota bacterium. Lineage (GTDB taxonomy): Bacteria > Planctomycetota > SZUA-567 > SZUA-567 > SZUA-567 > JAFGWW01. The sequence continues at coordinate 3,356 of JAFGWW010000326.1, forward strand.
GGACCATTACCGCTACTAATCTGCCATGCATTTATGGATACGGGCGGTCCTATATGGCCGCCCGTTATTTTATAGGCAACCCCTTTTTTAATTGCATCATTTGCGGCGGCGGCTAACATTTACGGAAAAGGTTGAACCTGCATTGAAAGACACTTTATTATGAATGAAATACTCGAATCAATCGGCTTGAACGTCCCTGTTATCCTTCTGCCCCGCGAAGGTGTTGACCTCACCAAATGGGCGGTGGTCGCCTGCGACCAGTACACTTCACAGCCTGAATACTGGGAGAAGGTATCCGGGCTTGTTGATGGTGCACCCTCAACCCTCCATATGATTCTTCCCGAGGTTTATCTCGAGACTGAAAAAGAAGGGGAGATTGTTAAGAATACGAACGAGGCCATGCTCCGCTATGTTGAGGATGGAACTCTTGTCGAAGGTGAGAAAGGATTTATTCTCGTAGACCGGAAGACATCCCACGCCGAATCACGCAAGGGGTTGGTTGTTGCCCTTGATCTTGAGAAATACGACTACAGCGACGGCAGCACCTCCCTTATCCGCGCCACCGAGGGAACTATCGTCGACCGTCTTCCTCCGCGCATCAAGGTGCGCGAGAATGCAAGTGTAGAGCTTCCTCACATCATGGTGCTGATTGACGACCCTGACCGCACCGTCATTGAACCGCTTTTCGAGGACAAGCTTGAAACCGCTTATGATTTCAGTCTCATGATGGATAGCGGGCGCATCAAAGGCTACCGCGTAAGCGGACCAGAGCTTATCGGGAAGGTTGCCGGAGCTGTTGCGCGGCTTGCCGATCCGGATGTTTTCAATGCCAAGTACGGCCTTACCGACGAGGCGGTTCTGCTTTACGCCATGGGAGACGGGAACCACTCTTTCGCCACAGCCAAGGAAATCTGGAAGAAAATCAAGGCCGATGCGGAAGACAAGGAGGCGGTCATGAGCCACCCCGCCCGTTACGCCCTTGTCGAGCTTGTCAATATCCACGATGCGGGATTGCAGTTTGAACCGATTCACCGTGTTCTTTTCAGCGTCGATCAAAAGCAGTTCTTCACCGAGGCACAGGAGTTTTTCGAAGGTTGCGGATCGGAGTTTTCCGTTGAAGCGTTCGAATCCCCCGGCAAGGCCCAGGAAACGGCCGACGCCGTTGCAGGCGAGGGCGGCCATGCAATTCCTTTCGTCTCCGCCAGCGGCGCTGGACTGATTAAGATAATGAACCCGAAGCTTAACCTTGTTGTGGCGACGCTCCAGAGTTTTCTTGATGATTTCATGACAAGACACCGCAAGACTGATATTGACTATATTCATGGCGAGGATGTTGTCTGCGAACTCGGCATGAAAGATGGGAATATGGGATTTTATCTCCCGGCGATCAACAAGGACGAACTTTTCAAAACGATCATCCTTGACGGCTCCCTTCCCCGTAAAACCTTCTCCATGGGGGAGGCCGATGAGAAACGATTCTATCTTGAATGCAGGAAGATCCGCTAGCCAGTAACGCAAGGAAAGGCTCCCCATGCCACAGGTGGTCCCCTTCAAGGGTTGGCGCTATGATCCGGGCAAGGTAAACTACGGCGACGTGGTCGCGCCCCCCGCTTCGCATATTACGCCCGCGATTGCGGAGATGCTTTACTGCCGGCACCCGAACAATTGCGTCCGCCTTCTCAAAGGGAAGCCCCTTGATACCGACTCTGGCCAGAATAACTGGATGACCAGGGCAACCTCCCATCTCGACGCTTGGCGCGAAAAGGAACTTTTCCTGCAGGATCGCCCGGCGGTTTACGTCTACGAGCAGAATTTCGAATACTTCGGGACCGAACGCAGGCGTACCGGTTTTATTGCCAAGGTTCTTCTCTCCGACTGGGGCAGCGACCACGTATTCCCTGTTGAAAAAGGATTCGACGAGGTGGATGGCGAGGCGTTGGAGCTTATGCGCGCCCTGCGCGGGCAGGCTACGCCGATCCTGTCAATGATTCCCGACTCCGACCTGAAGGTGAGTGTTGTCTGCAAGCGCATTGCGGCTTACGAACCCCTTACGACAATTGACGCTGAGGACGGCAGCAAACACCGTTTCTGGGTTGTCGATCATGGCGATAATATCAGCGCCTTGATGAATGTCGTCAGCGGTCGCCCACTCGTCGTCGTGGATGGTCAGGTTGCATATGCAACCGCCCTTGCTTACCGCAACGATGTACGGGAGCGGATCAAGCTTTCCGGGCAGAAACCTCCGGCTCTGGGCGAACTCGAGTGCGATTACGCGATGATGTATATCGTTCCCGATAGCGAAGCCGGGCTCGAACCCATGCCCGTTCATCGTCTGTTGAATGGCGTTGCGGGGTTTGACGTTAAGGCTTTTCTCAAAGCCTGCACCGAAGATTTTGAGGTTACAAAGGTCGGCTGCCTCGACGGAATCGAGAAGGGGCTATACGAAGCGGAGCTCCCGGCTTTCGGATTTGTCAGCGGGCAGGATAAATATGTTCTGACTCTCTCAAGTGATAAGACGATGAAACGCCGCGCGCCCCTCGCGCTTGATGCGTGGCGCGAAACCGATATCGCCGTGCTGCACCTTCTGGTTCTTGAAGGCGTTCTCGGTATCGACGACTCCTCTATCGATGCGCACGTCAAGCAGTGGGCAAACACGGGGGAAGCGGTGGCGCGCGCCGAAAGCTCGGATGTGCAGGCTGCCTTTATCATGCGCGCTCCGAAGCGCGAAAGTATTATCCAACTCGCCGAGGCAGGGCATCTGCTCCCGGAAGGAAGCGTCAGTTTCCACCCTCCGGCTCTGAGCGGGCTTGTATTTCATCTCTTCTGGTAATAAACTGAATACGGTGCGGGCTGGAGTAATTTTTCCGGGCGGGGATAATCCGGCCGCCTAAGGGCTATAATATTCAGAACTACTTTTTCAGGAATAGACCGTGTCGAGCGTACCTCCACTAGACATGAATGGCCAGAGCCTTGGCGGTTATACGATACTTGAACGTATCGGAGCCGGTGGCATGGGCACGGTCTACAAGGCCAAAGACCGCGACCTCGACCGCTTTGTGGCGATCAAGGTGCTTTCTCCGGTGCTCGAGTCCGACCCAGTCTGCATCGAACGGTTCAAGCACGAAGCCCGCAGTATCGCCGCCCTCAGCCACCCGAATCTTATGCACATATATTCCGTCGGCAGCGAAAAAGGCCTGAATTATTTCGCCATGGAGTATGTTGACGGCATACCGCTCTCGAAAAACCTCTCAGAGAAGAAGCATCTCCCCCTCGCGGAGGCTATCGGGATAACCGCCCAGATTCTCGGCGCTCTCGATAAGGTTCACCGCGCCGGGATCGTTCACCGCGATCTGAAGCCGGGTAATATAATGCTTGACCGCGACGGCAGGGCTGTGGTTCTGGATTTCGGCCTCGCCAAGGACACCACTGCCACGATGGGCCTTACCGGCACCGGTACAATCATGGGCACCCCGGATTATATGGCTCCCGAGCAGATTGAAGGCGAGGACGTAGGCCCTTTCACCGATGTCTACGCCCTCGGCGTCATGCTTTACGAGATGCTAGCCAATTCACTGCCCTTCCACAGGAAAAGCGCGGTCGCCACAATGCGCGCCCACTGCGAGGAGGACGCGCCGCCCATAACCAATTACAGGTCTGATATCCCGCCATCAATGCGCGCGATAATTACGCGGATGATTACGCGCGAACCCTCTTTGCGCTATCAGTCTGTAGGGGCGGTTGCGTCGGACCTGCTCAAGGTTTGCCATAATTCACAATTGGAGAAACTTGCCGGCGATGCTCCGGCTTCCATCTCTCCGAAAACCATACTCAAGTCGTCGCCTTCGGCCATTACCAAGCCTAAAGCCGCTTTGACAAAAAGCCAGAGCGTCAAGAAGAAGACCATGAAGGGACGCAAGCCGGTTAAGGAAAACCCGGAGAAGCTGAAGACTGGACATGCTCAGATGATAATCGGCATGCTTCTTGGAGCTGTCATTATCCTCCTTCTGATCGTTATTCTAAGACCCTTCAGGCGGGGAGGGGATGATCGCAACCGCCCGCCCGCTGTGGGAGAGAACGGTCGCCCTGGCAAGGGGGACGGGGGCGATAAAAACGGTGGATCCGGGAACGCTTCAGGAAAGCTTCCACGCGTGACATATTTGCCTGAGGGGGATAATTCGCAGGCCCAGTCGGTTTACGGACTTGAGTTGCGCTTTTCAATGAAAGACGGGCGTGTCCTGCTGGGTTTGCTTATCTCGGCCGATGAGAAAAATTATGTAGTCGAACGCCTGATCGATGGCGAGCGGGAGACCATACCTGTTGACCAGATCGAGTCGATTATACCGTGGCAGAAAAAGCGGGGATTGGAAGCTGTAGCCGAACATCTCCGTTCGCAGATGCGCGGGCGCAGGCTTGACCGTTAATGGCGCGGTTACCAGAACAGAAAATTGACCGTTAATTCCTCGAAGTTTTCATCCTTCTGCATCTCATCCGTAAGCTTTCCGAAGGGTGATGCGTTGTTTATGGCGCGCCAGCAGATGTCTTTTTCGGCAACCATATTGTCCGGCGCCTGCAGAAGCTTCACGTTCTTTACCGACCCGTCAGCATTGATCCCGAAGGATATGCGGATGCGCCCCGTGCTGAAAGATTTCCTTGCCGCGGAAAGCTCTGCATACCACGCGGCGCGAAGCTTGCGAATCAGTTCGTCCATGTAATCGCCCCACCTTGCGCGTAAAAGCTGCATGGAGCGCGTCTCGCCGTAGTCGGCCGAGCTCTTTGTGTTCTGGTGAACCGGTCGCGGGCGGCTTGAGTTTGAGCTGTTCCTTACGTCAACAAAGGGTGGAGCCTTTTTTTCTTGTTTCTGGACCAGTTCTTTCTTGGTCTGCTCCTTGGGCTGGGTCTTTTCTTCCTTTATCCGTTCAAAATCGCCCGCGAGGGTTTCCGTCGGTTTGACCGTATTCTTATCCTCGGTCTTCCTTTCGATAGGCTCCTGCTTAGCCGCTTCTTCCTGCGGGATTCGCTTTATCGGCATGGACGGGCGCTGCGGGGGCGAGGGGCGGGTCTGATCCATCGGGATGAATTTTACCCCTTTCTCCGATGACGGCGCGCCTTTGGGTAATTCTGCAATGGGTTCCTTTTGGCGGGCAATCCGGCTGTGGCTAGACTGTGCCTGGGACAGCAGGGGATCTTCGATCTCCTCGTCCTTTTTCTCGTCAATGATGACGTACTGGAGTTTATCCTTTTGTTTATCTGGCTCTGGCTTTTCTTTTTTAACCAGTACCGGGGTCTTATCCTTTTCGTAGGAAGAAAGGAAAAAACTGCGCGCAGCTTCCGGCAGAAACACAAAGTTAAAGAGCAAGCCGGCAGCAAGGCCGACTATTGCCGCCTGCTTGCGTCTTGAGCTCAGATGGTCTCTGGTCATGGCGTGTTCCAATTCAGCTCTCCGTAGCTTCAGCCTTGACCTCGCTTATGGGGATATATTCCGATTCCTCACGGGCGAGGGCCTCCATGCTTGGGAGCAGAAATTCACGGGCAAGAATTTTCAGTGCCGCAACAAGCGGAACGGCAAGCAGCATTCCGAAGAATCCGAAAAGCGCGCTGCAGACAAAAAGGCTGAGCAGGATGGTTACCGGATGAAGTTCAAGATCCTTGCCCAGAACCAGACTGGTCAAAAGCGGATCAAGCGCCTGGCCGACAGCATATACCACCATCACCGCGATATATTCGTTCAACGTGAATTCTGCCATCCAGCAGGTCAGGAGGGCGGGGACAAGTCCGAGTATGTTAAGGAACGGGATAAATGAAAGCAGGCCTATGAGCAGGCCGAAAAGAACCCCGAAGCGTACGCCGACGATGGCGAAGCCGATTGCGGTGAATATTCCCATGGCCGAGCATACAAGCAATCGCCCGCGGAAAAAGGCGCTGACGACGAGGTCAATTTTCCCGATAACGTCCAGCATGCGCGGACGGATACGCCCGGGGATATACTTGGTAAACTTGCGCCAACCGCTCTCCAGTGAGTTGAGAAGGAAGGCGAGGTAGATCGGGGTGAGGATTATAAGGAGGCCGATGTCCCATAGCCAGCCCACGCCCTTGAGGCCACCCTGCCACGCCGTGGTTACGATGCTTCCCGCGCTGCCGGCAAGGGAGAATAGATAACTCTTGACCGTTCCCAAGCCGTTCGAGATCGCTTTATCGAAATCGTCTTCCGAGATAAACCTGACAATAAATCCCCTTACCACCCCGTCCTTGGCGATGGCTGAAGAGAGGCGGCGGGATATCTTCGGGAAATAGCCTTCGTCGAACTTCCCGTTCTCGTTGAGATCTTGTGTCTTGGCGTCCCACGTGTCAGGTTTGATCGCCTTGTCGTATTTGCCGTTCCCGTTCTTGTCGACAAAAGGCTCGCCGCTGTCCCACTTGCCGTTCTTGTTGGTGTCTTCGTAACTGTCCGCGGGCAGGGAGGCATCAAATTCCCCGTTGCCGTTCAGATCATCGAAGGTGTCTTCTTCATCAAAGCGGTTGTTCTTGTTTACGTCTACCCATGTATCGCGTTCTGATTTTGCGTCATAGACACCGTTGCCGTTGTCATCAGTAAACGGCTCGGGCTCGTCATACACTCCGTTGTTGTTGAGATCGGTGTAGGTTTCGGTGTCCTCTTCTCCATCAAACTTGCCGTTGCCGTTGTTGTCGGTAAATGGTTCGCCAACAACTTCAATGCCCCAGCTTTTCGCTTCCCAGTAAAGTTTTGGGACCCCGACAAGGGCTATGGTTGTAAGTGCGACAAAGAGAAAAAGGAACATCGCTGCGATTGCCACCTTGCGCGGCAACCCACGACGCTCGAACCAGTTGATGACCGGGTTAAGGATGTATGCAAGCGCCATTGCCAGAAGGAATGGGTTGAATACGCTTCTGAGGTAATACATGCCAAAGAGGGCTACGAGAACTATTATCGTAACGATTGTTATGTGGTAGCCTCTTTGCAGCTTTTCCTTTTCCATTACTTCTCCGGTAATCTTATAAGTTATGTCTACACTCGACTGGCCTGCGCCCGAGACGCATGCTTAATATTACTGTCATGATATCCCCAAGAGCCCTGCGGATACAATGATTTTTTCCGTGAGTCACCACAGGCTGGTTCTTAATGAAGTTTTCTTTTTTTAGAGCGAGGTGCCCGAAGCCAGCATGCGGATGAAAGCGTTAAGGATGCCAAGGTCATGGTGCCCTTCGTCATTCTTCATGATTCTGAGCGCCTCGAAAGACGGCATGGCGTCCTTGTATGCCCGCCGCGTTGTCAGGGCGTCAAAAACGTCGATTACCGCCGCCAGGCGTGCAAACTCGTGGATATCCTTCCCTTTCATCCCTTTGGGATAGCCGCCACCGTCAAAACGCTCGTGATGCTGGGAAGCAACAAGGATTGAGGCTTCGCCCATGCTTCCACGCTCCAGAAGGATGTTCTCTCCGAATGATGCGTGAAGTTTCATGTGGGCGAATTCCTCAGCAGTGAGCTTGCCCGGTTTATTGAGGATGGTCTGATCAACCTTCGATTTGCCTACGTCGTGCAGAAGCAGTCCCGCGCCGAGATCCCTGAGCGTATCGGGATCGTTGAGGCCGACAAATTTTGCCAGCGAAAGGCCATATACGCAAACGTTAACGCAATGGGTATGGGTGCTGTAGTCGAAGGCGGTCATGGCTAGGATGTTTTCGACCGTCTCCGAATTATCGACGACCGTAAGCGTATGCTTTGCGATATCGTTCGCCCGCTTGATATTCTCTTTGCTGTTGGGATTCTCAAGGACATCACTTATTATGTTGGCGGCGCTCTCGTATACGATCTCGGCCTTGCGCTCCCTTGAGGTGGACGGATCCTGCAGGACCGTTTCAAGGTTGTCGCTTACGTAACAGTGGTATTTGCTTGCGTCTTCGCGCTTGACGTGGAGGATGCGGCTGCCACGGTTTATGAATTGCTCCAGTTTATCCTGCATCACCCCGTTGCCGCCGGCAAGGAAGAGCACGTACTTTCCGTCGCGGGTTTTCATGTAGAGGTCAAAAGCCGGCGCTGTGCCAATACATATTGTCTCCACCGGAACGGGGATATATGCAGACACACCACCATTTATTATGCTCTTGATTGACATAAGCAGTCGATTCTATTGCCCCAAGCCTTCGCGGACAGCAGCAGTAATAACTACAAGAAATATAACTCGGTTTAGGTATATGGTCAATGAATGAATTGGTGCTATATGCCAGAATTATGTAGCAGCCTTAAGTGGTTCCATACCAAATGGCCTGATTTTGATTCTTCTGTTTGATATAGAGATAGTTGCTTGACAATCAACTAAACGTTTAGTATAGTGCCTTATTATCATGCTTCCTGGAGGCTTACGTGTCGAAACGGCCGGTAACGCTCAAGAATGTCGCTGACAAGGCTGGCTGCTCTACGGCGGTTGTCTCCACCGTTCTTAACGGTTCAAAGGGGAATACCGTTGTCAGCGAAGCGACACGCGAGCGGGTGCTCAAGGTTGCCGGTCAACTTGGCTACCGCCCTAACACTGGCGCGCAGATGCTCAGACGCAACCGTTCTTTTCAGGTCGGGGTGCTTCTGAAAAACACTCCCGAAGACCGTTATAACGACCCCGCTATCCTTGATTACCTTCTAGGCATAAACGAAGGCTTGCAGCGGGCGGATTATATCATGAACCTTGTCCGCGTGGACGATCTGGGGCGGGAGTCGACGCTGGACGCCCGGGTTTTCCGCGAATTGATGCTGGACGGGATGATCGTGGTCGGTTTTGTGCCCGAGGGTTGCCAAGAGGCTATCGTCTCCCTCATGAAAAACTGTATCTGGCTCGACACCAGCGTGTGGGATAAGAACTCGTGTATCAGGCGCGACGAGCGCGGAGCGGCCAAGATTGCGGTCAGAAAGCTGGTAGCAGCGGGATACAAAAAAGTGATCTATCTCGCAATACCCGATCGCGACGAGCTGGACCGCACCCAAACCCATTACAGCCACGCCGACAGAATGTCAGGAGTCAGGGCAGGGGGCAAAGACGCGGGAATTGAGCTGGAGGTGGTTCATGTGCCTTGGGCTGTGTCTGGGGTTGGCTTTCCAGATCTGAAGGATAAGCTGGGGAAAGACACGGCCTTACTTGCCTATAACGTCAGCCTTGCCCGCAGGTTTATCAATTATGCTGCAATGCAGGGGCTTTGCGCGGTTCGCGATTTCGGCCTTGCCTGCTGCGACAGCTCGCTTGACGTGGACGCGAATTTCCCCGGCCTTGCGCGCGTATCCTTCGGACGTTGCGATATGGGGCGCCGCGCGGCCGAGATGATAATTTCGGCAATTGACGGGGCAAGCCCCGAATCAGAAGTATGGGACGGCAGCTGGATAAAAGGTGAAACCGTTCGCTGAATGCGTCAGCAAAAATTTTAGGATAGCAGCAGACTAATTTTTACAGATAAAACTAAACGATTGGTTAAGGAGGGATTCTGATGAGTTACGGTTGTTTTGATGACGCGCGGCGCGAGTTTGTGATTAATGATCCGGCAACGCCATATCCGTGGATAAACTATCTTGGGACGGAGAAGTTCTTCTCGCTTTATTCAAACAGTTCTGGCGGCTATTGCTTTTACCGTGACGCGCGCCTGCGCAGAATAACCCGTTACCGCTATAACAATGTACCTGTTGATTTTGGCGGGCGTTATCTTTACGTCAACGACGGCGGCGACGTCTGGACGCCTGGCTGGATGCCGGTAAAGAAGAAGCTCGATAATTACGAATGCCGCCACGGCCTTGGTTACAGCATAATCACAGGCGAGCGCAACGGGGTCAAGGTCGAGACGACCGCTTTTGTTCCGCGCGGCAGCAACTGCGAGGTTCATTCCGTCGAGGTTAGCAACACCTCCGGCGCGGCCAAGAATATATCCCTCTTCTCTTTTGTTGAGTTCTGCCTCTGGAACGCGCAGGATGACATGCTGAATTTCCAGCGCAACTTCAGCACCGGTGAGGTCGAGGTTGACGGCTCGGCAATCTATCACAAAACTGAATACCGCGAGCGCCGCGACCATTACGCCTTTTACTGGGTAAACCGCGATGTCGACGGTTTTGATACCGACCGCGAGACCTTCCTCGGAGCTTACGGCAGTTTTCAGGATCCGGCCGTTCCGGCGGCGGGCAAGTCGGGTAACAGCGTGGCTCACGGCTGGTCGCCCGTTGCTTCCCACCAGATCAATCTCGCCCTGAAGCCTGGTGAAAAGCAGAACCTGATCTTCGTCCTCGGTTATATTGAGAATCCAGATGCAGAAAAGTGGGAAGCTCCCGGCGTTATCAACAAGACCCGCGCGAAGGAGATGCAGGCCAAGTTCGGCTCGCCTGAAAAGGTGGCCGCTTCACTCAAGGAAATCGAGGATTTCTGGACCGGTCTTCTCGGCAAGTACAGCATCAAGACTGAGGACGAAAAGCTCGCCCGTATGGTCAATATCTGGAATCCGTATCAGGTCATGGTCACCTTTAATATGTCCCGCAGCGCCAGCTATTTCGAGTCCGGCATCGGCCGCGGCATGGGCTTCCGCGACTCCAATCAGGACCTGCTCGGCTTTGTGCACATGATTCCCGAACGCGCCCGTGAGAGAATTCTTGATATCGCCGCGACCCAGCTTGAGGACGGCGGCGCGTACCACCAGTACCAGCCCCTGACCAAGCGCGGCAACCACGAACTCGGCGGCGGTTTTAACGACGACCCGCTCTGGATGATCGCTTCCACCTCCGCTTATGTGAAGGAAACCGGCGACGAGGCTATTCTTGACGAGATGGTTCCTTTTGATAACGATCCGGCCAAGGCCCAGACCCTGCTTGAGCACCTCAAGCGCAGCTTTTACCATGTGGTCAACAACAAGGGACCCCACGGCCTGCCTCTCATCGGACGCGCGGACTGGAACGACTGCCTCAACCTCAACTGCTTCTCCGCGAATCCGGACGATTCGTTTCAGACCTGCGAGAACAAGGACGGCAAGACGGCGGAGTCGGTGCTGATTGCGGGAATGTTTGTCGCGATCGGTAAGGAGTATGTCGATATCTGCAATCGTCGCGGTCTCAAAGACGAAGCGGCGAAAGCGCAGGCCGAGATCGACATCATGGAGAAGACTGTTCTTGAGCACGGCTGGGACGGCGAGTGGTTTATCCGCGCCTACGACGACGCGAGCCGCAAGGTTGGCAGCAAGGAGTGCGAGGAAGGTAAAATCTTTATCGAGTCGCAGGGATACTGCGTCATGGGCGGCATCGGTAAAAACGACGGCAAGGCGGTCAAGGCGCTCGACTCCGTCGCTGAATGGCTTGAGACCGAGCACGGCATTGTTCTGCACCAGCCCGCTTACCAGACCTATCATCTCAACCTCGGCGAAATTTCGAGCTATCCGCCCGGATACAAGGAAAACGCTGGCATCTTCTGCCACAACAATCCGTGGATCATGATTGCCGAAACCGTGGTCGGCCGTGGCGCGCGCGCCTTCGACCTTTACCGCAAGGTTGCCCCGGCCTACATCGCCGACCAGAAACTGCACCGCACCGAGCCTTACGTCTATTCGCAGATGATCGCGGGCAAGGATGCGATCAATCACGGCGAGGCGAAGAACTCGTGGCTTACCGGCACGGCGGCGTGGATGTATATCGCCATTACCCAGCACATCCTCGGCATTCGCCCCGGCTTTGACGGGCTGCTTGTCGATCCGTGCATTCCGGAAAGCTGGAAGGAATTCACCATCACCCGCAATTTCCGTGGCGCTGATTACGAGATGAAAATCAGTAACCCCGACGGGGTGAGCAAGGGCGTAAAGTCCATGACCCTCGACGGCAAGGCGGTTGACGGAAATGTGCTGCCCGTCATCGGTGACGGCGCGTTGCACAAGGTAGAGGTCTGCATGGGCTAATGTGCGCTTACCGAATATGAAGCTTTATGAGAATGCCCGGATGCAATTTTGCTTCCGGGCATTCTTTATGAAATGCTAAAGTTTATTGCAGCGGTCGATATACGCTGCGATGTCGAACTTACGTTTCAGTCCATTGTAATTCATATATCTGATCGTGCCGAAAATCACGCGTTCTTTCCATGGCCGGTCGTGCTTGCCGAAACACCACGCCACGCCACAGAATCCGTTCGGGTCGCGCCCGTCGAGTTCGTATGTGTTATTGAGTTTGAGCATGGTCTCGAACGCTTCCTGCGGAGTCCTGCTCCATTCGATAATTTTCTTGCCCCAGTACATGCGCATGTATCCGTGCATGTAGCCGGTCTTGACCATCTCTATCTGTGCGGCATTCCATGCGGGATCGTGGGTCGCTCCTTCCGCAAAATCCTTGTAGCTGTAAATATATTCGCGCGCGTTACTCCCGTGTTTGGCAAGGCTTTTTCGTGCCCATTCCGGGAGGCATGAATAGCTGTCGTAATTGTGATTGTAATAGACAAAATTGATTGCCAACTCACGGCGTACCACAATCTGCTCGATGAATTCATCTGCCGATTCGCCTTCGTGTCCTCTCACCGTCAGGAAAATTTCAAGGGGCGAGATCTGCCCGAAGTGCAGGTAAGGGCTCAATGTGGATACTGCTCCTGCGTTTGGGTCGTTGCTCTTGTCGTAACGGTCTAGTCCGCTTGCTAAGAATGCTTGCAGCCTCTTCATGGCTTCGTTGCGCCCTCCCGTGAATATGGGGGCGGGCAGAACGTTGCAGTTGAGCTTGAGCTTTTTCAGAAGCGTGTCAATGCGGGAAATGTCTTCTCCCGCGACTGGCGGTTTGCTGATGTTTGCGAGCTTCTGTTTTTTCAGGGGAACTGCAAAGCGGCCAAGAGCGCGTGTTATCTTCGGTCTGATTGTGCGCGCGCCATATTCTTCCTTGTCGCTCGCGGTTTCGACCGGGACAATCACGTCCGTCTCGACCTGAACCATAGGGCAGGGGGCTTTGCGGGCGACCCTCTCCCGCCATTCGCATTGAATCGTCGTGTATCCGCGGTCGGTTACGATAAGCGCGGCTCCGGCGGCAAAATCAAGTGCAGTGTGGTCTGGAGATGCGAGAAGCAGGGAGAACGGTATTCCTCTTTTCTTCAGGTCCTCTGCGGTTTCGGAGAGCCCTTGGAGCATGAAAACGTAGTGCCGCAGGTTTGCATCGGGATAATTTGGCGTCAGTCCGAAGCAGACAACCAGTGGCAGGCCTAGTTTGTTGGCGCACAATATCCCGTATTCAAGAGCGTGATTGTATTCGGCGCGCTGGCTGGCCTGCATCCAGTAGAGGATATGTTTGCCTTTCTGCAGTTTGTTGTCGTTGAGCAGGCTGAGGCGCTCGGGTTGTATGCCGGCTTTGTCCAGAGTCTCGCTGTTGATGAAATATCTTTCCGCTGCATTCAAAGCTTTCGGCCCTTTCCCGAGTCGGTAATGAGCTCCAGCTCTTTTGGGTATGGATTAAGAAAAAACTGTCCGGCTATATACTCTTCGCCGTAACGTATTGCCCACAGGCGCAGAATATTAACCGGCACGCTCAACGGCATTCCGTCGCGCCTGTATTCCTCCACGATATCGAGAAAATAATCCCGCTCGCCCTTCTCAAGCTTTTTGCTGAAATGCCCCATGATGTGCTGCAAAACGTTGATGCGCGAGGTTTCGCGCGGGGGTTGGGCGAAGGCGGCGCATAGTTTGGTGCGGTATTTAGCGAAAACCTCTTCCGGCTTGTGCTCAGTGTGGTTTGCGACCAACCTTCCAAGTTCGCGCATGACAGTCTGGCTCAAAGACATGAGGAGGTACTTGTGGTTAGCCTGGAATTTTACCAGGTCACCTATTTTATTACTCGAGCATATCTGGCGGAATCTGGCGAGGGTGAAAATCGCCGTCAGCCAGTGTTCGCGTATCTGGTAGTTATGAAGGCGGCCTTCGTCTTCCGCCGGGATTTCGGGGAAGGCGGAGAGCAGGGCTTCTGCGAAAAAGCCGCGCCCGCGCCGATCGACCGATCCCTCATCGGGGCGGTGATAGATGTTTACGTTGTTGATACCGCACGATGGGGATTTGAATTTGAGAAGTATGCCATCAAAATCCTCGAGGTCACGCACATATGATTTGCAGAACTGCTTCATCCGGGAGGTGACGTCCGTGCCGGTTGCAGGCTGGATTAACAGGGGTTCTCCGTCTTTGCCGCCGTTGACGATTCTGATCGGGCGCCGGGGAACGCCGAGGCCGATCTCGCATTCAGGGCAGACTGTAATGAAATCGGCATGACTCTGCAGCATAGAGACGAAGGGATCGTCAATAATATCACCGTTCCAGCGGCATGCCTCAAAGCCAAGGCACTTACTGGCGAGAATTATGGGGCGTGCGTTTGTCTTGGTCATTGTTTTCTCCCGTGAGCTGACAGTATTTTAGATAATGCCGGAATTGTTGGAAAGAATAATTTGAGCGAAATGACGGGGTTCGCTGGCAAGGCAATAACTGTTTTGGGCGGGAGGTCAGCCCCGTAGCCTTGAGATATGGCTCTCAAGCTTGGCGGTAAGCTGTTTGATCTTGATCGGCTTGGTTATGGTATCGAGGATCTCGATGCCACTGCTCTCCGGGGCAGCTTCTTCGGATGAGTAGTGCTTGACCGCAATAACGCCGGGGCGCATTTTGGCTGGAATCTCCAGAAGTCGCTGCAGCATCTCTGCCGTGCCTGAGTCGGGCAGGTGAATACTCAGCAGGATAAGGTCGACTTTTCCCTCCTCGAGAATATGCTCGAATGCCATGTCGGGATCGTCGGTAACCGCTACCGCATGGTTCTGCTCCTTGAGGACAAAGCCAAGGAGGGATCGTATATGAACTTCTTCGTCAACGACGATGATGTTGCCCGGTCTTCTGCTTCCGGTCACGAAGCGACGTTCGCTTTCCGTAAGCCTTCTGAGGTCAGATGCCATGCGATTCATCTCCGGCTGCATATTCTAAAGAGGTATATTTAATATGGCGGTTGCTTTTTGTCAATGTCGTAATTTAGTGATGCTGATTTAATCGAAAAAGAAAATATGCGTAAGATGTGTGATTATTCATATTAAATATTTCGGCAAAGATGCAATGCTGGCTTGAGGGCGGGTGAAAATAATGTGAAACCGTGTTTTTTGTTTCTTCTAAAATGCTTTTTTCTTGAAATAAATCCTTCGCTGGTAGATATATATATATTATTCAAGTATATTCTTACCTGTCTTGGGCTAAAGAAGGGTGAATATTGCTTTGCGAAGGAATTCATGTGACGCAGAGGCAGACAATACTCCTGGTTGACCACGAAGAGCCTTTTCAGAGAATAACCGTAAAAGCCCTCACGACTCTTGGCTGCCGCATAGTAACCTCAAACCTTGCGGCTGATGTAATCGATACTGCCTATCGTGAACGTCCCGACCTCATTATGCTTGACGCCGAACTTCCGGGCACCAGCGGAATTGAGCTGTGTCGTCGCATTGTGGGCGACCAGAACCTCAAAAGCATTCCGGTAATGCTCCTCAGCAGCAACCACGACTTTAACCTCCGTCTTGATGGACTTAATGCGGGGGCGGTTGATTTTGTGATGAAGCCATTTCTCATGGCCGAGCTTCAGGCCAGGGTGAAGACCCAGCTCCGCATGCGCAGCCTGAACCAGGAAATGCTCAATGTTCACCAGTCTCTGGCGGAGAAGGAGAGGGCTGAGTCGATTCACGTTTTCGCAATCGGCATCGGCCACAATTTCAACAACCTCCTTACCGCTGGTCTCGGTTTTCTCTCCCTCGCCCTAGAGGAGACAGAAGACAAGGGCATACTGGGTTATCTCCGCAATATCGACCTTGCGCTCAAGCGCATGTGTACCCTTGCCCGACAGCTGCTTGCCTTTACCGGGGATCTGGTAACGGTAAAGCGTCCTGTTGCAATTCACCGCCTCTTTACGAACGCGCTGGCGATTTTCGATCCGGCCGCGCTCAGCTCCAAGATTGCAATTATCTGCGACATCTCCGGCCTTGGCGATACGATGGTTACCTGCGACGAGTTCAGGCTAACCCAGGCGTTCCTGCACGTCATGAACAACGCCCGCGAATCCCTGAAGCCCAAGGGCGGCCGGATTTTCGTCAATGGTTATGTGGAAGGCAAATCGGTTATTATTACCATACGCGACCTCGGGGCGGGCATGTCGGCCGAGACGCTCGAGCATAGCCTTGAACCTTTCTACACCACGAGCAACGAGGTAGGGAAGGGGCTTGGGCTCTGCATGGTTGACGGAATTATCCGCGACCTCGGCGGGAAGCTTGAGTTGAGCTCGATCGAAGGCGAGGGCACAAGCGTCAGGCTTACCATTCCCGTCGCGAAGGCCGAGGTCAGCAGTGACGAGATTATTACCGGTGATTTCGAACCCGGCATTCGTATCCTTGTCGCCGTTGACGTTGAGGAAACCTCGCAGGCCTTGCAGGCGGTCCTTGTTTCTAACCGGTTCAATGTTGAGTCTGTTGACACTTATGATGAGCTGCTGAGCAAACTTTCCGGCGATCCTGATCGCTACGGCGCAATCGTCGTCGACCTTCTCCGAAGTGATTATTTCGGGGACAGGATGATGGAGGAGATCAGGGCCTACACCGACCTCCCCGTGATCTATCTTGTCTCAACCCCCAAAGAGGCGCCTTCAGATCAGGCCGCCCTCCAGATTCTTCATAAACCCTTCGATACGGAAGCGCTACTCGGAGTTTTGCGCAAATTCCCGAGGCTGGTGCGATACTCCTGATATTTCTTGCCAAGTTACCCTTCTCTTTGTATACATTGTCTATGCTTGCGGCGTATTATTTTCAACTGCCGCTTGAGCTGAAAGGACTTTTTTATGATTGATATACGGAACTACAGCCCCGACGACGAGAAGTTCAGGGCGATCCTCTCCCGCAGCGATACGGCCGATCTTGAGATCAGGGCCGTGGTGGAAGATATTATTGCCAATGTCAGGGCAAGAGGCGACGAGGCGCTTTTTGAATATTCAAAGAAGTTCGACGGCGCGGAGATAAACGCCGATACCATCCGCGTCAGCGCAGAAGAGATGGAGATGGCACAGACCCTGGTCTCCGGCGATTTCCTCACCGCCGTCACGCTTGCTAGGGTAAACATCCGCAAATTCCACGAATACCAGCG
>JAFGWW010000327.1 GCA_016936955.1 Planctomycetota bacterium
CGCCGAAGCGGCCAAGGAGCAGATGCTCGCCCAGATCGCCGCCGAAAACGAGCAGAAGCGCCGCGCCGAAGAGGCCGCCCGCCGCAATGCCGCAAGGGACGCAGCCAAGAAGGTCGAGGTTATCGAGGACGAACCGATCAAGCAGCGCCCCCGCCCCGGCGACCCCACCGGTAAGGACGACGCCAATATCGAGAAGGGCAACGCCGAGTACAAGCGCGGCATGGACCTTGTCGACGAAGGCCGCAGCACCTCCAGCGGCAAGAAATCGACCCAGTGCTACAAAGACGCGGTAAACGCCTTCACCAAGGCGATGGGCCATTACCAGAAAGCCGCCCAGGCCGACCCCAACAACAAGAGCCTCGAAGACCGCATGCAGCAGTGCAATATGCAGCTATATTGGGCCAGGAAGATGCAGCGGTTGTAACAATCGCGCCGATTATGCAGACCATGAACAAAAACAGCCGTGCAAGCCGCGGCTGTTTTTGTTAGGATAATGGCGCAATGACCACCCGGAATCATGTGAGGATGTCGGATGGAAGCATTAGTGGCACAAGCATAGTGATAAACTGTAGGGATGCCATAATTATCATTATGTTATGTCTATTAACGGGTAAGAATTGGATAAAAACATGGCGGAATCAATAACACTATATTTCAGATTCGGAGAAGCAGTCAAAAATCCAACCCAACAAGACATGGAAAAAGCCTTAGCGGAGGTGTTTGGCAGCCTTCCTTCTTGCGTAAGCCAAAGCGATGCTCAAGAGCACCCAAACTGCTGGATGGAAATTGGGTATGATTCGGAAGTCGGCTGGACAACCATTACGCATGATGTCTATGCAAATGGTATGGTATATTTCAGTAAATATGCGGACCAAGACGATAGCGAACCAGAATATGAATATAAGAAAAATAGACTATCAGCGGCTGAAATTCTTAACCAATGGATACTGTTAACGCAAAACCAATGCGACCTTATAAGAGAATTTTTCATAAGTTAACTCAGACATGGGTGTATAGTAAAGTGCTACGCATCCAACATTTATTTATTACCCCTTAAATAATCATCTTCCAAACCCCCAAATATCCCTGCATTTAAGCCTATCCTGAAATTATTTCCGGTATTTGTTGAAACGTCTCTTGCAAAAAAAAGGACGGTGGAGATAATAATTTTACATATCTGAAAGCGGCCGAAAAGCACCGTGCTTCGGGAATCCGTCAAACGGCTGGGGATGCCGATCCTCTTCCGGATTTCCGCCGGGCCGCCAATTAATCTGTGTCTTGAAGCCTCTGAGGCTTATTCATAATAGAATCGCATCTGCCCCGGCGGGGCGCTGCAACGTATTATTTTGCTTTGATAAAACAGGCAAAAGGGGGAAATGGTGAGCAAATTCATCTTTGTTACTGGCGGCGTGGTTTCTTCTCTCGGCAAGGGCCTCACCACGGCTTCTATCGGCTTGCTCCTGCGTGCGCGCGGACTCAGCGTCAGGGTGCAGAAACTCGACCCGTACATCAACGTCGACCCCGGCACGATGAACCCGTTCCAGCACGGCGAGGTTTTTGTGACCGACGACGGCGCGGAGACCGACCTCGACCTCGGCCATTACGAGCGTTTCATCGACCGCCCCATGAGCCAGGAATCGAACTACACCACCGGCCGCATCTACAGCGACGTTATCGAGCGCGAGCGGCGCGGGGAGTATCTCGGCGCGACGGTGCAGGTCGTGCCCCACATCACCAACGCCATCAAGGAAGCCTTCACCAGCCTCGAGTCGGACGACGTTGACGTGATCATGGTCGAACTCGGCGGCACGGTCGGCGATATCGAGGGCCTCCCCTATATCGAAGCGTTCAGGCAGTTCAGCCTTGAACGCGAAGACAATGACGTAATGTTCATCCACCTTACCCTGATCCCGTACCTCTCCGCCTCTGGCGAGGTCAAGACCAAGCCGACCCAGCACTCGGTGCAGAAGCTCCGCGAATACGGCATCCAGCCCGACATGCTTATCTGCCGCACCGAGGTTCACGTGAGCGAAGACCACAAGGAAAAGATCGCCCTCTTCTGCAACGTCAACAAGAAGCGCGTTATCGACGAGAAGAATGTTGACCACTCAATTTACGAGGTGCCGATCATGCTCCGCGACCAGTGCGTGGACGCCACCATCTGCAAGCATTTCGGGATCGAGAGCAAGGAACCAGTCATCACCGACTGGGAGAAGATGATCCAGACCGTTATCAATCCCGACCACGACGTGGAGATCGCGGTTGTAGGCAAGTACATCGCCCTCACCGACAGCTACAAGTCCGTCTATGAAGCCCTCACCCACGGCGGCATCGCCAACAAGTCCAAGGTAACTTTCCGCAAGGTCGAGGCGGAAGAGATTGAAGCGCAGGGCGCGGATAAACTCCTCGCTGGCGTAAGCGGCGTCCTCGTCCCGGGCGGTTTCGGGCTGCGCGGCGCGGAGGGCAAGATGGCCGCGATCAAGTGGGCCCGCGAGAGCAAGGTTCCCTATCTCGGCCTCTGCTACGGCCTCCAGTGCGCGGTTATCGAATATGCCCGCAACGTCTGCGGCGTGAAGGACGCAATCAGCGCCGAATGGTTTGACGAAGAAGGGGTGGGCGACCTCTCCAAAGCTTTTGTCGCCCTCATGGACAGCCAGCAGAAAGTCACCGCCAAGGGCGGCACCATGCGCCTCGGAGCCTACGCCTGCTCCCTCAAGAAAGACACTCTCGCCCGTGCAGCCTATGACGCCGAGATCGTCCGCGAACGCCACCGCCACCGTTACGAGGTCAACCCCGAGAAGGTGGAGACCCTCAAAAAGCACGGCATGACCATCAGCGGCCGCAACCCCGACTCCCAGCTTGTGGAGATTATCGAACTCGCCGACCACCCGTGGTTTGTTGCCACCCAGGCGCACCCAGAATTCAAGAGCCGCCCCACCAACGCCCACCCGCTATTCAAGGCTTTCATCAACGCCGCCCTTAAACACAACGGCTCGATTGATGGCTAAACCAGGATTGTATCCATGAATCAAAAGGCAGGCACGGCTGTAAAGCTGTGCCTGTCTTCTTTTGAATCAACCGTAATATTTTGATAGAGTCATCTTATTGTACTATGCTATATATAAACGGTTTACAGTTTCGCCACTCACCGTCATTAATGCAGGGAGTGCGGATGTTCAGGTTCAGGCATGGAAAAGGATTCACCCTCATTGAGCTCCTGGTAGTAATCGCAATTCTGACCATTCTGGCCGGATTGCTGCTGCCAGCCTTGCGCAAGGCCGTCAATATGGCCCACGATGTTGAATGCCTCAACCAGATGCGCCAGCTGGCGCAATACCAGCAGGAATACTGTGACGATAATGGCGGGGTGCTTCAGACCGGGCGTTACATGATTGCATATGGCGACAACCGCTGCTTCTGGCAGGATTTATTGATGCCATATGCCTATCCGGGTAATGCTTTAGGCCGTCTAAAATACAAGCGGAAGCTGGTATATGGCGGCCAGAGCTATTACCCAGGAAAAACATTTTTCGATTGTCCCTGTATCGGGGGGGGGATACCTGGGAGTATCTCAGATCAAACGTATCCACCAATTACTCCGCCTCAAACTTCTGCAGATTGGGCATCGGCTTTAATAGTAGTATTCTGTGCTACCGAAGTCCTGATTACTACACAGGAACTTTTCATGCGAAAATGCTGGAACGTGTACGCCAGCCCTCAATATCGATCCTGTTTATGGATATGCAAGGAAATGCTTCAACCGACTCCGCTGGCGCCGCCAACAGTTTAGCATACATGTGGACAGTCATCCCGGCGCTTCCACCTCGGCACGGTGATGGCAAAGCGCTAAATATCACCTATGTCGATGGTCATTGCGCAACCGTGATATATGGTGACATACCAAAAACCGGCAGCAACGAAAAGATGAGCTGGAAGTATCGCTAACAGCTGAGAACCCTGAAAATAAAATAACACAGGCGCAACCGGAAGGTTGCGCCTCTTTTCATTATGCGATATGAGCTCATTCCATCTTAACAAGTTGCGGTGCGATAGGCGTTAGTGCGGTCAGCATTCAAACTCTGCGAGTGGCATTTTCCTTTTTCACTAGACATGTTTATTTCTCCTGAATTACATCCGTTATATGTATATGCCGTCGTTTTTACAATTAATTGCCAGAGATTGTGCGTTTTTTACATAGTGTCGAGTGAGAATATAAATCGAAATAACTCCGTATAAATCTATTAGCGAGAGCAAGCAACATTTTGGAGCGAAAGTCAGCATCCTTGTGATCTCTTATTTCCCAGCTAGTTTCAGCTATGAGGCCTAAAAGAGACAAAAATGATGTATTTTCGGCGAGTGGGTTTTGTATTACTTGTTTCCCATCTTCTCCAATAGCCCTGACATAATGACGATACCTAAGTGATAAGAAACTTCCACCAATATCAATGTCTGTTAAAATAACGATCCCATTTTTTTCAAACATATAACACCATGAATTGGTACTGCTTTCACATATTCGACCTAAAGAATTGCCAATAATTCTCTTTAACGATTCTCTCTGTGTTTTCCTTAATGCCTTTTTGTCTTTTTCCACAGAGCAATCGTCTTCATTGTACTTGATATACCCAACCTTACGTTCATAAGCCTGAATCATTTGCATCTCAGCAGGTGTAGCTTCTTCACCCCAAGTTTTCAAAAATGCTGGATTCTGCCAACGCTTTGCCAATGCCTTTGAGAATACTTCCTTTTCCTTCGCTGAATTTAGACGGTCTATAACGTAAATTGCATTTTTGTTGTTCGTACAACCACACTGTTTTAATAATCTAAAATCAGTGTTATACAAATGTTCCCATTCCTTCACGCTTAACTGATAAAGAATGTTGGCATACTCGATATTATTAAAATTCATCCGTAAATCCTTATATGCCGATGGTACTACCTCAACCGTACCGACACATTTTAATCAATTAATGCGTCCATACATTAGCAAACACTTCCATTTTAGCCAATCATAAAAAAAGGGCTGCCTTACGGCAGCCCTTTGGCGTTGGTGATTCGATGTGCTCGCGCGATGTGGTGGCGTTTTTTATTATGCTTCGTCGAGGGCCTCGACGCCGGGGAGCTTCTTGCCTTCGAGGAACTCGAGGCTCGCGCCGCCGCCGGTGGAGATGTGGGTCATCTTGTCAGCTACGCCGGACTTGTTGACCGCGCTTACCGAGTCGCCACCACCGATGATGGAGACGCAGTCGGTTGCGGCAATGGCTTCGGCGATGGCGAAGGTGCCGGCCGAGAAGGCGGGCTTCTCAAAGACGCCCATGGGGCCGTTCCAGACCACGGTCTTGGATTCCTTGACCGCCGAGACGAAGAGCTCAACGCTCTTGGGGCCGATATCGAGGCCCATCATGCCTTCGGGGATCTGCCCGACCGTGGCTTCGGGCTCTTCCACGTCGAACTTGCTGGCTACGAGGTGGTCGACGGGGAGGAGGATCTTGACCCCGTTTTTCTCGGCCTTTTCGAAGACGGCCTTGGCGACGTCAAGCTTGTCCTCTTCAACCATGGAGATGCCGACGCTCTCGCCCTTGGCCTTGAGCAGGGTGTAGGCCATGGCGCCGCCGATGATGATGGTGTTAACCTTGTCGAGAAGGTTGTCGATAACCATAACCTTGTCGCTGACCTTCGCGCCGCCGAGAATGGCGAGGAAGGGCTTCTCCGGAGCGGCGAGGGTATCGCCGAAATACTTGATTTCCTTCTCCATGAGGAAGCCGGCAACGCAGGTGTCAATATACTTGGTCACGCCCTGGGTGGAGCCGTGGGCGCGGTGGGCGGTGCCGAAAGCGTCGTTGACGTAAACGTCGCCGAAGCTGGCGAGCTCTTTGCAGAACTCGTCGATCTTCGCCTTGGTGGCATCGTCCTGCTTCGCGTACTTGTTGAGGAGTTCTTCCTCGGCGTGGTAGCGGACATTCTCAAGCAGAAGAATATCGCCAGCCTTCA
>JAFGWW010000328.1 GCA_016936955.1 Planctomycetota bacterium
GTTCATGCTCTGGCGCAGAAGGGCAATACGTGGCTCGTCTGGCTTGCCCTCTCCGCCGAGTTGTGGGCGCGACGCTGGCTTGATGGCCTTTCGAGGGATGATATCGCAGGGGTTCTTTGCGAATAGGGAATGGCATTACCGAATAATGAAGATAGCATACGCAACCGAGCTTGATCTGACCTATCCCGGCGTAGGGAGAGATATCGCACGCAACGCGATTCTCGGTCTCCATGAATCTGGCTGCCTTGAAAAGCTTTATCTTTACGAACGCTTCGGGCTGGAACTCCCTGACGATGTGGTTGAAACTTTTCCGCGGATCCTCGTCCTCGGCTCGCTTATCAAGAGGGCCATGCGTGTTTTTGGCAAGGAATATTACGGCGACTGGTACAGGTTTGCCGAGCTTGACCGCAGGATTTCCAAAACCCTTGAGCCGTGCGACATCTTCCACGTATGGGAAGATATCGCGATCTATTCCTCGCGCCGCGCCAAAGAACTTGGCGCGACGGTAGTGATCGACCGCCCCCTTGCCCACGCGGATTCAATCTCGGAAGTTCTGGCAGGGGAGATGAAAAAGCTCGGCGTCGAAGACGAGACGATGGACCCAGCATGGATAGACTCCAGGCGCAAGCGCGGATTCGGGCTTGCCGATTATATCCATGTCCCTTCCGATTATGCCGCCCAGACCTTTATCGACAGGGGCTTTGCTCCTGAACAAATGATCGTTCAGAGTTTCGGCGTAGACCTTGATCTGTTCACCCCACCCGAGGAGCAGGATTACGGTGGCACCTTCAAGTTGCTCTTCGTGGGCAGGGTTGGCATACGCAAGGGCATCCATGTTCTGCTCGAAGCCTGGGATCGCCTGCGCCTCAAGGACGCGGAACTGATGATCCTTGGCAAGGTTTTCGGCGACGGCGAAAAAATACGCGACAAATATGCCGGGACGCCGAATGTGAACTATCTCGGCTATGGCGATACGCCGGCCGTTTATCGCTCGGCCAGCGCTTTCTGTCTCCCTTCTTTCGCGGAAGGCAGCGCCCTTGTGACGTACGAGGCAATGGCCAGCGGTCTGCCCGTCATTGTTACCGACGCCTGCGGGGCTGTCGCCCGGGACGGGATGGACGGTTACGTCGTCGGCACGGGGGATGTGGACGCCCTTTGCGAGAGAATAAAAACACTTTATGACGACAGGGACCTTCTCGCCCGGCAATCACGCAGCGCCCGCCAGAGAGTGGAGGAGTACCCGTGGTCGCGCTACGCTCTCGGCCTGCTCGCCCATTATCGCCGGATACTAGGCAAAGGATAGATGAAAGCGCAATCATGAAGTTTGCATATTCCTTCGGCGGCAACCTCTACGACGGCGGCATGGGCTATATCGCTTCATGGGGCCTTGATGAAATCGTGCGCCGGGGGCTTATCGCCAAGGCTTTTAATATCTACAGCCGTCGGAAAGGGGAGCGGCCGGAGTGGATGAAAAACCACGCGGCGCTGGCCCTGTTTTACAGGACGGTAGAGAAAACGGCCCGCCGTCTTGGCTATACACTTCCCCCCGATTTCGCCGACATCGTCCTCTTCCGCCTCTTCGACAAAGTCGTCTCGTGGCGATTGCCAGACGTCGATTCCATTTATTGCTGGCATTCCATGGCGCTGGAAACCATGCGCATGGCCAGGCATCGCGGTATCGGCACGGTATTGGAAAATCCCTGCGCCCACCGCAAAGTCTGGGACCAGACCGTGCAGGAAGAGCTTGACCTTCTTGGTCTGAGTGGGAGAGCAACCTCCCCCAGCGTGCTCGAACGCGACATCGCCGAATACGATCAGGCGGACAGAATTGTGGTGCCGTCCCTTATCGCAAAGCAGAGTTTTATCGACTGCGGAGTGGAGGAAGAGAGGCTGGTTCATCTTCCCTACGGCGTCGATACCGCGCGGTTTTTTCCTCCCGAAAAGAGAGACGATGACGTCTTCCGTGTTCTCTTTGTGGGCGAGGTGGGGGTGAGGAAAGGGCCGCTTTATCTTCTCAAGGCGTGGGATAAGCTGAACCTTCATAACGCCGAGCTTCGCCTTATCGGCCCCGTGCGCGATGAATTCAGGATGGTCGCCGGAAAGCTGCTTCACCGCCCAGACATTAAGGCTGAGGGCTTTGATCCGAAAAGCGAACGCTGGTATCGCCGGAGTGATATCCTTGTCCTCCCCTCAATCGAGGAAGGTTTCGGCATGGTTGTAACCGAGGCGATGGCGAGCGGCATGCCGGTTGTGGTGAGTGAAAATGTGGGAGCCAGCGACGTGGTTGCCGATGGGAAAAACGGTTATGTCTTCCCGGTGCGCGACGTCGATGCAATCGCCGAAAAGATCGAAACTCTCTATCGTGACCATGAACTGCGGCGTGAGATGGGGCGGCAGGCGCTGAATACAGCCCGCGCCAATAGGTGGGATACTTATTCTTCCGGCGTAGTTGATGCCCTTTCTGCGGTTGCCCGCAAGGGCTAGTCTTTCGGAATGCTGAAGTGAAAGAGCTTGCTGTATTTATCGATCATGCTTTGCATGCCGAAATGACCGGCCGCATAATCTTTTGCAAACTCCGCCATGGCGTTCATCTCATCCCTGTTGCCGAGTAAGCCGCAGATTTTTTCCGCGATCTCTTCCGCCAAGGGCTTGACCAGAACACCACCCCTTTTTTCTCCAGCCTTTGCAATCGCCATGGCCGAGCCCCCGACATCAGTCAGCACCACAGGCGTTCCCGCCGCCTGGGCTTCGAGAGCGGTCAGCGGATGCCCTTCACGGTCTGATGACAGAACGAAAATATCCAGAGCGGAGAGGATGTCCGGAATGTCGTGCCTGATTCCTAGGAGGCGCACGTTATTCTCCAGTTCCTTTTCACGGACGAGGCTCTCTATCCGTCCTCGCTCCGGCCCGTCTCCCGCAATTACGCATATGGCATTGGGGAATGCCTTGTTAATTCCGGCCATCGCTTCAATCAATCGGAGCTGATTCTTCTGCGGAACCATTCGGCCCACCGTGCCGATGAGCGGCGTCTCCGCGTCAATCCCGAGTTCATCCCGGATTTTTCCGCCCTCTCCATTGGCGTAGTTGCCGAGGTTTATCCCGTTATGGATGACGTGGATGAGGTGGCTCGGGATGCCTATGTTTTCGCGGTAAAAATCTGCGGCGTCGTCAGAAACCGCGATGATGGCCCTTGTGAATTTCGCGAGATAGCGGTCGATGACCCGGTGGTGCAGGCGTTTCCACAGGTCGCGGTTATGCTCGGTCGCAATCAGGGGGATGTCTGATTTACGCAGGGCGAAACGCATCCACGTGTTCGCCGTCCACAAGTGCGAATTTATGATGTCTGGCTTGATCTCATCAGTCAGATAACGGATGCGGTCGATGATTGAAAAATCCAGACCCGGCTTTTTACCGAGAACGTGAAGGGGGATGTCGTCGAGCTGCCCCGCAAGCTCGCCCGCGGTGGAGAGGCAAACCACATGGGCCTTCCACTCGTCACGGTTCATGTTGTTGGCCAGATCAATGACAATGCGCTCCGCCCCGCCAACGCTCAGGCTCTCGATTGCCAGAATGATCTTCTTTTTCGCCATTCTATTCCCCCACATATCTGTGGAAGAGTTCCATCAAATCACTCACGTTTTTCTGCTGGTCAAACAAGGCCCGCACTCTCGGCCGCGCCGCCTTGCCGAGGGCGGACGCCAGGTCGTGATCGGTGAGGATTTTCCGCAGGGCATTTGCAAGCTCCTCCGGGTTTTTCTCGGGGACAAGCAGCCCGGACACCCCATCCTCCACAAGCTCCGGGATCCCGCTCACCCATGTGCTGACCACCGGCTTCCCGAAAGCCATCGCCTCGGCTATCGAGTTGGGGATGCCGTCGAAGTGGTCGTCCTCCATGTAGATGCTCGCGAGGACAAAGGCGTCGGCGCATTTCATCTCGGCCAATACATCCGTAAACGGCATGAGGCCGAGAAAGCGCACGTGGTCCTCGATGCCGAGGTAGGCGCAAAGTTTCCGCAGTTCCTCTTCCTGCGGGCCGTGGCCGATGATGCGGAGCTCGAAGTCGAGCCCGTCGTTCTTGAGAATCTCCACGGCTTTAAGCAGGAAGCGGAAACCTTTGAACTCAAAAAGTCTGCCGATGGAGATTATGACCGGGCGCTCGTTTGCGCATTTGATTTCATGCTCGGTCGCGTCTACCGCTTCCCATACGTGCCGGTCGAGGCCGTGGTAGTTAAGGTGGATATCGTCGGGGCGGGGCAGCTCCATTTTTTCTTTAAGATGCTTGCACGAGTATCCCGTGCACACGGCGATAAACTTCGCGTCCCTCAGCTTTGTGCGCAGGTGCGGGTTGTCGGAGAAGATGTTCTCGCCGTGGATGGCGGCCGACCACGGGATGCCCTCCACCATGTGCAGAATCCAGCTTGCCGTGGTTGGCACGTTCTGCCAGTGGCCGTGGGTGTGGGTTATCCCTCTGGCCTTCATTATCCGCCCGAAATGCAGGGTAAGGGGGATGATGCCTAGAGACTGGATCATGATCCATGGCTGGGTGCGGGAAGCCGAGATTATGGCCGCGAAGGCTTTCACCATCCTCACCGGATGGCGCACGAGGGCCGAGAGAAACGCGAAGATTGCCGACGCTCCCAAAAGCGATCCGTAATGGGTCTTCTGCATGAGCCGTTCTTCGTCGGGCGAGAATTTTGTGTAACGCGTGGGCTGGAGGCTGAAAATCTCGAAGTCCAACCCCTGCTTCTCAAGCTCCGCAATCTCGCGGCA
>JAFGWW010000329.1 GCA_016936955.1 Planctomycetota bacterium
AATATCAACTCCCTCGAGGTCTCGATCGAGAACATTACCATGACCGAGAGTGCGATCCGCGACGCGAACATGGCCGAGGAAACCACCGATTTTACCAAGAACCAGATCCTAATGCAGGCCGGTACGGCGATGCTGGCACAGGCGAATACCGCCAGTCAGAATATCCTGCAGCTCCTTGGATAATAACGCTTTACGATATCATTGATGAATCATGGGCGCGCGGTATTAACCGCGCGCCTTTTTTGTTTGCCATGGCCGGGATTTCCCTGCCCGGCATTTCCGCGACAGTGCGTTTGTGCTGCGTGACAGGCAAATTGCATAAAAACACGGAAAAATAAAAATACCTGTCACAATTGGAATTAGATGCGTTTTATTAGATGAAATATCGTAAATACTCCAGCTTTTATTATTCATGTCGCAGTCTGTCTGATTTGCAGTTTATTTTCTTTGACAGAAAACTTTATCTTAGTGTAAGGTTATGCTCGTCAAATAGTTAAGATTGAACTATTGTTGTTTCGCGGTTTATACACCAGGCTTTTCAGGTTATATAATGGTAACCAGGCCGATTGTTTACAGGAGACAGAAACATGACAGCGCCGGGCGATCAAGGGCAGGGTGGCACTCCTCCTCGCAAACCTTCAACCAGACCTAACGTCCCTCCACGCCCGCCGGCTCCTTCGGCAGGTGGCGCTGCTCCGCAGAGGCCGCGTCCGGCCGCTCCGGTTCCCGGTGCGGGAGCGCCGAAATCCGAGAGCGTGCGCCGGCCCGTTGCCGCACAGGCTTCGCAGAGTGCTCGCGTGCAGCCCGGAGCGCCAGCCCCCGCCGCCGCCGCTCCCGCAGGCATGAAAATGAGCGACCAGGAAGCTGTAAAAAAGCTTGGTGAAGCCCGCCAGCGCGTCCTGGACGAGGTCCACAAGGCTATCGTCGGCATGGACGAGGTTATCGAGGCGCTGATGATATCCATCTTCGCCCGCGGCCACTGCCTTATGGAAGGTGTCCCGGGTCTTGCCAAAACCTTCCTCGTGAGTACGCTTTCGCAGGCCCTTTCACTCGACTTCAAGCGCGTACAGTTTACCCCCGACCTTATGCCGGCTGACATCATCGGTTCGGAAATTCTTCAGGACGACCCCGAGACCGGTCAGCGCCAGTTCAAATTCATGCGCGGTCCGATCTTTACACAGATTCTTCTTGCCGACGAAATCAACCGTACTCCGCCCAAGACGCAGGCTGCCCTTCTTGAGGCCATGCAGGAAAAGCAGATCTCGGTTGCGGGCCAGAAATACCGTCTCGGCCCTCCCTTCTTCGTTCTCGCTACCCAGAACCCGCTTGAGCAGGAAGGTACTTATCCGCTTCCCGAAGCCCAGCTCGACCGCTTCCTCTTCAAGGTCTTTGTGGACTACCCGACCTACGATGAGGAGATCGAGGTTATGCGCCGCATCACCGGCACCTACAAGGCCGAACTGCAGCACGTCCTCGCCTCGGAAGAGATTATCGAGATGCAGGAACTCGTGAAGCGCGTCCCGGTTGCGGAGCACATCTTCCAGTATGTTGCCCGCCTTGTCCGCGCCACGCGTTACAAGGAAGCCGAGGCTCCCGACTTCATCAAGCAGTATGTTTCGTATGGTGCAGGCCCGCGTGCGTGTCTGAACTTCATTATTGCCGGTAAGGCCCGCGCGGTTCTGCACGGGCGTTTCCATGTCTCTGTTGATGATATCAAGGAAGTTGCGCTCCCGATTCTGCGCCACCGAATCGCCGCCAACTTCGCCGCCCAGTCCGAGGGCATGAGCACGGACGATATCATCAGGAAGCTGATTGAAGTTATCCCCTCTGACGAGAGCCTGTACGATGGCAAAAAAACAGCAAAAGGAAAGCCAGGGGCCAAAGTATCTTAAACCCTCTATCCTTCAGAAAATCGAGCCTCTTGACATAATCGCGCGGCAGGTGGTCGAGGGTGCGCGCGTCGGTATGCACCGCAGCCCGATGCACGGATTCAGCACCGAATTCGCCCAGCACCGCCAGTATGTCTCCGGTGACGAAATCCGCCACATCGACTGGCGCGTTTACGCGCGTTCGTCAAAGTATTACGTCAAGCTCTTCGAGGCGGAGACTAACTTCACCGCCAACTTGCTGCTCGACGCCAGCAGTTCCATGAACTATGGCTCAGGCGAGGTGAGCAAGCTCGAGTACGCGAAATATCTTTCCGCCAGCATGGCTTATCTCATCACCGACCAGCGTGACCTTGTGGGCATGGGGCTCTTCGATTCTGAGCTGCGGAGCTATATCCAGCCCGGCGGCTCTTTCCGCACCATCTTCAATATGTCGCGGGAACTGGAGAATATGGGAACCGAGCCGCGGACAAACGTGGCCACTATTCTCCACGAGTTTGCCCGGCGCATGAGAAAACGCGGCTTCGTCATGCTTTTCAGCGACCTTTTCGATAATGTTGACGCTTTCATGGAAGGCCTCAGCCATCTGCGCTTTCTGGGGCACAACGTAATCGTTTTCCATGTCATGGATCCTTACGAACTCGAGTTCCCCTTCTCCGGGACGTGGAAATTCGAGGGCCTTGAGGAGGACGGCGAGCTTCTGACCCAGCCCAACCGGATCAGGGCGTCCTACCTCGAAGAGGTAAAGAGATTCCTCGTGCGGATCAAGAACGAGTGTGAGCGCATCCATGTGGACTACATGCTCGTCGACACCAGCCGCCCGGTGGAAGAGATCATAGCCGCTTATCTTATCGCCCGTACTTACGGACCGTCCAGGGTATAGGGATTGCATTATGCTTGACCGGACAAGAAGAGAGATTGTTACTGCAATGCTTGCGGCTTTCGTGGCTGCCAGCCTCTTCTGCGTTTTTGCTTCGGCCGAAGACTCCGTCACTACCCGCTTTGGCGTCATGCACGGCGAGGTCAGCCTCAGCGGCAACAGCCTCTCCGTCTCCGGCAAAAAGTTTTTGTGGAAGGACGTGATCTTCATGTCCCTCGCCGAGCGCGGCTCCCGTTTTCCAGAACCGAACTATGTAAGGTTCCGCAACGGCGAGGTGTGGGCCGTCACCGCCCTCTCGGCGGAGAAACGAAAAATGCAGGTGCGTTCCTCCCTCTTCGGCGAACGCAGGATTTATACGCGCCTCGTCTCTTCCCTCGATTTCGTGCCGGACTTCAATCTTCCTGCCGGGAGCGGGGGGGGCGTGCTTTTCCGCAAGGGCGGGAACCGCCTTGCCGGAGAGATCCTCTGGATGAGCGACAGCGCCATCGGAATCGAGAGCCCTCTCGGTGCCCTGAGCATTAACCGCGAGGAATGCGAGAGCTACGTATTCAACGAACCTTACGATAAGGTCAAGGAAGAGGATGAGGTTGTTTTCGCCGATGGCAGTCGCATCTTCGGCGAAGTCTCCATCGTCGATGGGCGCATCCGCATCGAACACAGTTCACTCAAGGAACTCAACTTCAACCTTCCGGCCGTGCGCGCGGTGGTGAAGCGTACCGACAAAGTGGTCTACCTTTCCCGCCTTACCCCCAAAAGCGACAAGGCCCAATCGGTTATCGGCGGGGCGGACAGCGGGCGGGCCGTGCTTGGAATAGACCGCTCTGGAAAATTCATGAACGGCGTATGCGCCGACTGGATCAACATCGCCTGTCCCGGAGAGGTTGCCTACGAGCTTCCCGAGAAAGCCGGGGGCAACATGATTATCAGCTCTACTCTGGCGGCGGCTTCCGGCGTCGAGGCGAAGATGCATGTAATCGTGGCAGTGGACGGAAAAACCGTCTGGAACGGAGACGTTGCACCGGGGCAGAAGCCCATCGAGATGAAGGCGAAAGTCGGCGGCGGCAAGAACATCTCAATTGAAGTAAGGCACAAGGACAAGCTGCTCTTCCCGGCCTCGGTAATGTTCGGCGACCTTTTTGTGGGCCCGGAATTCGAGAAGATCAAGCCACCAGCCCCGAAGGTGGAGAAGAAAGATCCAGCTCCCGCAGAGGCCAAGGCCGGCGGGGCTGACGTTAAGGCTGGCGGCGAGACGGAAAAGAAGCCCGAGCCACCAAAGTAAACGGCATAATTTAAGGAATCGACCTTTTAATGATACATCCATATATGCTATGGGGGCTCCTCGCCGCGACGGTCCCCGTTATCGTCCACCTACTGAGCCGCTTCCGTTACCGCACCGTGCATTGGGGCGCGATGGAGCTGCTTAAAAAAGCTCTCGAGGTCAGGGGCCGGCAGGTCAACCTTGAGGACTATATCCTCCTGCTGCTCAGAATGCTTGCCCTCATACTTCTCGCCCTCGCCTTTACCCGTCCGACGATGAAAAGCCTCGGCGCGGGAGGCGGCGGTTCGCGCGGGGTTGTTATCTTGCTTGACGGTTCGTACAGCATGTCCCACCGCGCAGGCGTTGACGACCGCTTCGGTGTTGGCAAGCAGGTTGTACGCGAGATACTCAAGACCATTCAACCCGGCGACCCGCTCACCCTCGCCCTGATGGGCAAGGGGATCGAGGGCAGCCGCCAGCGCGTTCTCTACCGTAATATGCAGTACGATCCCGAGCGCATCTCCAGAATACTGGCCGAGCTTGAGCCGCTCCCCGAAGCGGTGGAGCTTGAATCGTGCCTCAGTGACGGGATGAAGCTGATTAAAGACATGGGCTCCATCCAGAAGGAATGCTTTATCATCAGCGATATGCAGACCTCCAACTGGGGAACCATTTCGCAGAACGCGCACAACCTTCTTCAGGAGATCGGCGAGAAGAGTACGCTCTCGATCATTCCTATTCCCAGCGGTGCCCACGACAATGTCGTGATCTCCCGTCTCTGGCTCCATAGCGGCATGCTCCGCAAGGGCGGCATCGCCCGTTACGCCGTGGACGTGCGCAACAACGGGGAGAATCCGCAGGAGCGCATCTCTGTCAGTCTCACCGTAGGCGATGAGATCGTGGACGAGCGCGTTATTCCCAAGCTCGACGCCGGGCAGTCGAAGACCGTATTTCTCTTCGCCCGTTTTGAGAAGGCGGGGGCGACGACGGTTGTGGCCAAGCTCGGTCCCGACGCCCTGGGTCTCGATAACACTCGCTACGCGGTGGCTTACGTACGCGACAAGATCCGCGTTCTCTGCGTGGACGGCGATCCGTCTAAAGATAATTACAAGAGCGAGACCTACTTCCTCGCCAAGGCACTTGTTCCCAAGAAGGACAACAACCGCGAGGCTCCCGTTTTCGTCAAGGTTCTCGACTGGCACGAACTGGTGGGCGAGAATCTGAGCGAGTACGATATTCTTATTCTCGCTAACGTGGCCGACATTCCCGAGGGCATGGTCAATAATATATACAACTTCGTTCAGGGCGGTGGCGGGCTGCTTACCATGCTCGGCGACAAGGTTGTGCCAGAAATATTCAACCAACGCATGAAATATGCGGACCAGTTTTTCATGCCCGGCGAACTTGAAGAAGCGGTGGGCGACGCAGAATCGCAGAAAGAATTCAAGCAGATGGAGATTGCCGATACCGATCATCCCATCGCGCGCCCCCTCGGTCTTCTTGGCAGCCAGATCCTCTCCGACTGCCTCTTCTTCCGTTATTTCAAGATCAAGCCCATGCCGGACAGCAGGGTTGTCCTCTCCCTCGAGAACAACGCCGCACCTCTGCTCCTTGAGCGCAGGCTGGGGCAGGGCAGGATAATTCTCTACAACAGCACCGCCGACCGCGCGTGGACCAACTTCCCGATCAAACCGGTAAGCCCCATCCTAATCCACAGGATGATCACCTATATGACCGGCAAGGACTACGAGCAGCCTTACATGGTCGGGGAGCCGATGAAGGTGACTTCCGCCTCCGCCGCGACCGCAGCGAAAGCGGTTTTCGCCGACCCCTCGGGCGAGCAGACCGTGGTTGCTCTCGGCGCCGACCGTTCGGCCACCCTCGAGTATCCTCCATTCCCTGGTTTTTACCGTATAGGCTTTGCGCAGGATGATGCAGGTGTTGATGCCCTTGCTTCTGGCGAAGGGGTACAGCGTTCGATTATGGTGGCGGCCAACATCGACTCCTCCGAGTCTGATGTCCGTTCGGTGGATTTCGACAAGGTGAGCAAGTCTGTTGAAGGCCTTCCGCTGGCCGTTCTGGCCCGCGATCAGGATCTGGCTGGCGCTATTGTCGAGCGTCGCGTGGGCCGCGAGCTTTGGTGGCCATTGATGCTTCTTGCGATAATTGCGCTGATCGTGGAGCTTTTCCTGGCCCGTGTCTTCGCAAACAGAATGAAAGGCGTGACCTCGCCTGTGGGTTCTGCCCATCTCGGCGGTCGCGAATCGGTGGTTACGATGCCGGCTGAAGGGGGGGCCAGTAGATGATCGGATGGCTCTTTGGTATCCAGTCCGACGGTCCCATACGTTATCCTGAACTCGGGTTCAGGTCGGATGCGCCTGCGTGGGTTATCCTGCTCTGCCTGCTTGCGGCCATAGGGTTCGCCGGCTACGCCTATTGGCGCGAGGACGTGCTCAATAATCGTCAGAAAATATTCCTGGGCGTCATGCGCGCGCTGGCTTACGCGATTATCATCATCCTTCTTTTTGAACCCAAGTTCAGCTTCGAAACCGAGGTCAAGGTCAAGAAGAGCCTTATCGTGATGCTCGATGCGACCAAGAGTATGAGCATTGCAGATCCCCGCGTGGGCAGCCCCGATGCTATACTCGAAGCCGCCCTTGCAACAGACAAGCTCCCTTATCCGTCCACCGAAATGGACGGTGGCAAAGACGTCCGCGAGAGGATTTCCCATCTCAAGCCCGGTGACGCCAAAACCTGCGAGTCGATACCAAGGTCGGAGCTTGCACGGGGAATTCTTAAACACGGAAACCTCAAGATATTCGATCGCTTCGCCAAGGAATATAATGTCGGCTACTTTACTTTCGGTGATAAGCTCGAAGCTTTCGAGCCGGCCGAGGACGAAACCCTGCCCGGTGCTTTTGTGAAAGCCGAGCCGGTGGCCGAGTCGACCCACCTTGGGGGAATGCTCGATAAGGCGGTCAACCGCTTCAGCGGGCGCATTATCGCCGGCGTGGTTCTTCTCACCGACGGCGCGTCCAATCAGGGCGAGGATCCGCTGGAGACGGCGAGAAAACTTGGCAACGCCGAGGTTCCGGTCTTCCCCGTCGGAATCGGCATGCCCACGCCTCCCGATATCAATATC